>NYYH01000086.1 GCA_002686705.1 Bacteroidota bacterium | reverse complement strand
TTTTTAAAAAATGTGCTTTTCCACTTGGCAAAATCTTGTGTGCCTTTATTTAAAAGGGATTGAAAGAAGTAACTGATAAATTATGGGGTAACTTCAAAACTATTTTCATCTTGTTCGTGCTAAATTATGAAAAAAATGAAATAAAAAAAGGCCGACTCATTTGAATCGGCCTTTTTACAAGAAATAATATTTTTAAACAAGTGCCAGACGCTTAAAATCAGTAACGGTTAATCCGTTCTCTACATCTTGTAAATATTGACTAACATTCTTTTTGCCATCTTTAATAAATGCCTGGTTTACCAAAGTGTTTTCTTTGTAAAATTTATTCAATTTTCCCATAGCAATTTTTTCAAGCATAGCTTCAGGTTTACCTTCCTGACGAGCTTGATCCATGCCTATCTCTATTTCCCGTTTAACTGTTTCATCAGAAACACTATCTTTATCAAGAGCTACCGGATCCATTGCAGCAATTTGCATAACAACATCTTTTCCTGCATCAGCAAGTGAATCACCTGATTTATTAAACCCAGCGATAGTAGCTAACCGGTTACCGGGATGAATATATGCATATGTGCTTTCAGCTTCAACTTTATCAAAACGGCCCAGCTGGATTTTCTCGCCAATAACTCCAGTCTGATCTGTTATAGATTCATCAACTGTACGACCAGCTAATGGTAAAGCCTTAAGCTCATCGATATTTTTTGCGTAATTAGCAATAGCAACATCTATAATACTTTCGGCATACGCAATAAAGTCAGCATTTTTTGCAACAAAATCAGTTTCACAATTTATCATCACTGCAGCAGCATATTTTTTATCATTACTAACTTTTGAAAGTACAACACCTTCAGCAGCATCTCGACCTGCACGTTTTGCAGCAACTTTTTGACCTTTTTTTCTGAGTACGTCAATGGCTTTCTCCATATCGCCTTCAGTTTCAACGAGGGCATTCTTGCAGTCCATCATACCTGCTCCTGTTCTTTTTCTCAGTTCGTTTACCTGTTGGGCAGTTATCTTCATTTTATTACTTTATTTTTAAGTTATAACCAATTAATTCTTTTTGGAAATAGTTTTTCTTTTGCGTTTAGGTTTTCCTTCAACTGGTGCTGCTGGAGCTCCTTTTTCCGCTGATTTATCAGCATCCTCTTCTGCTTTAACCAGTGCTTCGGACGTAGATTTAATATCTACCTCATCAATATCTGTTGTGGTTTCTTCTTTAACATCCTGCTTTTCTTTGGCCATTTTGCGTTCGTTTAATCCTTCAGCAATAGCCTGAACCGCTGCATTAACAATTAAATAAATTGATTTTGAAGCATCATCATTTGCAGGTATCGCAAAATCGATCAAAGTAGGATCAGTGTTTGTATCAACCATAGCAAAAATAGGGATGTTAAGTTTTCTTGCTTCAGCCACGGCAATTCTTTCTTTATTGATATCAACAACAAATAAAGCAGCTGGAAGTCGACTCATATCAGAAATACTACCAAGGTTCTTTTCAAGTTTGGCACGTTCACGGGTAATTTGAAGTTTTTCTCTCTTAGATAGGTTTGTCCATGAGCTAGTTGTAGCCATTTTGTCGATGTTAGCCATTTTACGAACTGCTTTGCGGATTGTTGCAAAATTTGTAAGCATACCACCGGGCCAGCGCTCAGTAACATACGGCATATTTATCTTTTTTACCAAATCAGCTACCAACGATTTTGCCTGTTTTTTAGTAGCTACAAATAATATTCTTCTACCTGATTTTGCTATTTGTTTAATAGCATTTTGTGCATCTTCAAGTTTAGCCTGTGTTTTATACAGGTCAATAATGTGAATACCATTACGCTCCATAAAAATATAAGGAGCCATATTTGGATTCCATTTTCTACGCAAGTGACCAAAATGTACACCTGCATCAAGCAATTCATCAAAACTAAGTTTTGCCATTTTAATTTTTTTTAATTTGTTTACATTCTCTTTTGCAATTACTGTATAGCTTTTTATAAAAGGTTACAGCAATTTGGATACTAAACTCATTCCAATGTATGTGAAAATTAACGTTTACTGAACTGGAATTTTTTGCGAGCCTTAGGTTGTCCTGGTTTTTTACGTTCAACCATACGTGGATCTCTCTTCATCAAACCTTTTTCTTTTAGAATGGGACGGAACTCAGGGTCTATTTTAACAAGTGCACGGGAAATGCCTAGTCGCAATGCTTCTGCCTGACCTGTATAACCTCCACCATTCAGATTAACTTTTATGTTGTATTTGCCCATATTATCGGTAAGCTGCAATGGCTGTTCAACAACATAATGAAGGATTGCAGTTGGAAAATATTCTTTAAAATCACGATCGTTGATAGTGATTTTTCCATTTCCATCCTGAAGATAAACCCTGGCTATTGCAGTTTTTCTTCTACCTAGTGCATTAACTACTTCCATAGGTGTTTTATCTGATTGATTTTAAATTTATTTTCTTTGGTTTTTGTGCTTCCTGTTTGTGCTCATTTCCTGCGTATACATGTAAATTACGGAATAGATCAGCTCCGAGCTTATTTTTTGGAAGCATGCCTTTAATAGCTTTTTCAACCATTGAAATAGGTTTTTTCGCCATTAATTCACGAGCAGTAATAGATTTTTGTCCTCCAGGATATCCACTATGACGGATATATTCTTTAGCATCCCATTTGTTACCTGTTAGTCTTATCTTTTCAGCATTTATAATAACTACATTATCACCACAATCAACATGTGGAGTATAGTTAGGTTTATGCTTTCCACGAAGAACTGTAGCAGCAACTGAGGCCATTCTTCCCAATATTTCATTCTCTGCATCAATCAGCACCCACTCTTTCGTTACGGTGTTTGCATTTGCGCTAACAGTTTTATAACTCAATGTATTCATCTATCTTATTGTTTCTTAAGCAGTTTACTAATACGCCTTAAAATCGGGCTGCAAAAATAGAAACTATTTCTCGAACAACCAAATTTGCAAACAACTAATTATAAATAAAGTGTTAGTGAATAATATTATTGAAATTTGTTACTCATGATATACAGAAATACGTATTAAAACAGTTATTACCAGTCTGTTAATGGCATGGTAATTGTACTATTACTGATGCATATAAGCAACCGAATTGATATTAATTGTGAATTTGGATAGATTGAATAACTATTTTTTACTTTACCTTGCAACCTGTTAATCTTTTATTCATAAAAAAGTATGTTATGCTCAAATTAAAACTAATGATTATCGCCATGTTTTTCCTGATCAGTTTCCAGATCAATGGCCAGAATAATATAAATCAAATTACCTTAAGCTCGTTTATGATTGAGGTGAACGGAAAAGATATAAAAACTGATACTACTATAGTACAAAGGCTTATACCTGATGTGCCTACGGATATCTTACTTTATGAGAATGATTATATAAAGTATTATGTTGTATTTACGTATAGATTTAAAGGACGAAGAGCAAAACTTGTTCGGCGAACATATGCTGAAATGCGTGATGGTAAAAGGAATTACAGTAAACAACAAAAAGAGATGCAAGAGCTAAAGGTATCAGTTCCAGGATTATTTAAAGGGAAATCATCTGAAAGTATCTTGTATGATAGGAAATCAATGAGCAGTATTTTTGTAAGCTTCAATTATAAATTTGTATATAAACAATAATCTGAGAAGTTGTGAAATATTAAAATAAATTCTCAGCAAACGAATTATTAATTTTTAAATAATTAGACATGAACAAAAAAATTATTACAAAATCGTATTAGCATTTATACTCGTAAGTATCGTTGGATTTTACGGGTTTAAACAAAGTGGTGAACAAAAGAATACCAGTTGGTTACAGATAACCGCGGTAGAGTCAGTTGTACCAGCAGGAATTGGTCGTTCCAGAATGATCTCAATCGACGAGAATGGTAAAATGGAAGAGATAAAAATGAAAAACTTTTTCAGTATTGCTGGTATCAATTTTAGCAATATTAGAGCGAACGATTTAAAAATAACTACTAAAATTCAAGAACTCACAAATGAAGGTTGGGTGTTAGATGATGTTACATCAGGAGTTTTTTCAGGAAATGAAAACAATTCAAATGGTATTTTTATTACCAGATATTTGTTTAAGAAGGAGAATTAATATTGCTTTGAATTAATTGAATAGATAGCATATTCTTGATTTGGATCAAGATAATTTCCACTTCATTTTATTTGTGTACAATTAAATCGAATATTTAACTACTTTTGCAGAATATTTAACTATCCTGATCAAACAAGATCTCAAATACAATACTAACAATGGAATACAATACTGCACGTGGTCATTTGATAATACCTGAATATGGTAGGAATATTCAAAAAATGGTTGATTACGCTATTACAATTGAGGACAGGGAAAAAAGAACAAAAACAGCAAAATCAATAATTGTATCGATGGGACAGATGAATCCATCTATTAAAGACACAATCGATTTTAATCATGTTCTTTGGGATCACCTATATATTATATCTGATTTCAAACTCGATGTTGATGGTCCATTTCCACAACCTTCTCGAGAAGAACTAAATCATAAGCCAGCCAGACTAAAATATAGCAATAAGAATTTTACTCTTAGGCACTACGGCAAACATATTGTCAATATTATTAAGAAAGCTATGGAATACGAGGAAGGAGATGAAAAGCAAGCTCTAATCCTGGCTATAGCGAACCAAATGAAAAAGTCGTATCTGAGATGGAACAGAGAATCAGTAAATGATCAAACAATAGGCAAGCACCTTAATGAATTATCTGGCGGTAAATTAATACTTTCTGAAGACGTTCAATTAGTAGCAATTAGTGAAGTAATACAAAGGACAAAAAATAAGAAGAGAAAATCCCATCATAAATCTTATCAGAAGGGCAGTAAAGATAATTCTGGGAAACGGAGAAAAAATAATTATGGATCCAAACATAATTAGCCTCATAATTAATCGATAATTATAGGTATGTATGAGAACAAACTTGTTAATTGTCTATTTGAATTATCTAATTAAGTAAACTATTTCTTGAAAAATATTTTGAAAGAACAACCATAATTTGGTTGTTTTTTCGTTTATTTACTATACGTAAATATTTACAAATGGGAGCTTTTAAAATATCAGGAGGGAATTCCCTTAGTGGCGAAATAGTACCCCAAGGGGCTAAAAATGAAGCGCTTCAAATAATCTGTGCCACCCTACTAACGGAAAAAGAAGTTGTAATAAGTAATATTCCTGACATAAGTGATGTTAACAAGCTTATTAAGTTAATGCAAGGCCTAGGGGTTATTGTTAATACTATCGGTGATAGCCAATATTCCTTCAAGGCCTCTAATATCGACCTTAATTATCTCGAAACAGAGGATTTTTATAAGAAGGCAACTAGCATACGTGGAAGTGTAATGATATTGGGACCATTGTTAGCAAGATTTGGAATGGGCTACCTTCCTCAACCAGGTGGAGATAAAATTGGACGAAGAAGACTCGATACACATTTTATAGGATTACAAAAACTTGGTGTTGAATTTAACTATGATACTAATAAAAAAAGTTACCATGTTGTTGCTAATAACCTGAAAGGAAGTTATATGCTGTTGGAGGAAGCTTCAGTAACAGGAACTGCAAATATTTTGATGGCAGCAGTTATGGCTACAGGTACTACAACTATTTTTAATGCTGCGTGTGAACCATATATTGTTCAGCTATGTAAAATGCTCAATAGTATGGGATCCAAAATTTCAGGCATCGGGTCGAATTTACTTACTATTGAAGGTGTTGATATTCTCAACGGAACAACACATACACTGCTTGCCGACATGATTGAAGTTGGTAGTTTTATTGGGCTTGCGGCAATGACTCAATCTAAATTGAGAATTAAGAATGTAAAATTATTAGATTTAGGATTAATCCCTGAGATTTTCAAACGCTTAGGCATAGTCGTATCTCAGGAAGGGAAAGATATTATCGTTCCCAAATATGAAAACTATTCTATTGAAACCTTTATTGATGGATCAATAATGAATATTGCAGATGCACCGTGGCCTGGATTTACTCCTGACTTAATTAGTATTGTATTGGTAACTGCGATTCAAGCTGAAGGTAGTGTTCTAATTCATCAAAAAATGTTTGAAAGCAGATTATTCTTTGTTGATAAGCTTATTGATATGGGTGCAAGGATTATTCTGTGCGACCCACATCGTGCAACTGTAATAGGACTAAATCATAAATATCCATTAAGAGGGATTAAAATGAGCTCTCCAGATATTAGAGCTGGTGTAGCTTTATTAATTGCAGCCCTTTCTGCAGATGGAATCAGTATTATTGAAAATATTGAGCAAATTGACAGAGGATACCAAAATATTGACAAGCGACTGCAACAACTTGGTGCTAATATTGAAAGGATGGATTAGTTCTTATTCTGCTTGTCGAATTCCTTTATGCCTGATTGCAAAAACTTAATATACTCATCTATATCTGTATCAAAAACACGTGGAGCATTAAGTGGGTTACCTTCGTGATCAAGTATCACATAATATGGTTGAGAATTATTTCCAAATTTATATCTTTGAAGATAACTCCATTTCTTTCCAACAGTTGTAAGCCTTTTTGATTCTTCATTTTCAACAACTTCCATTATTTCCGATTCCGGTAATTCTGTTTTGTCATCAACATATAACGAAATTAGTACGTAATCGTCTAGAAGATATTCCCTCACTCGCGAATCAATCCATACAGAATTCTCCATCTTCCTGCAATTTACGCAGCCCCAACCTGTAAAATCAACAATAACAGGTTTGCCAACAGTCTTAGCATAACTCATACCTAAATCATAATCATCAAATTTGGCATGAACTTCATCATCGTACAAACTAAAATCCTGTGTGGAGAGTGGAGGTGCAAATGCACTAATCGCTTTTAGTGGTGCTCCCCATAAACCGGGGACCATGTATAATGCAAAAGCCAAAGAAATTGTAGCTAAGAATAATCTTGTAACCGAAACAAATGGGACATCGCTATCATGTGCAAACTTAATCTTACCCAATAAGTAGAAACCTAATAGTGCAAAAATTACTATCCAAAAAACAAGGAACACTTCCCTGTCAAGAATTCCCCAATGATAAGCTAAATCGGCTACTGATAAAAACTTGAAAGCTAGTGCTAATTCAAGAAATCCAAGCACTACTTTCACTGAGTTAAGCCATCCACCAGATTTCGGCATCGATTGTAGCCATGACGGGAATATTGCAAAGACGGTAAAAGGTATTGCTAATGCTAATGAAAAGCCAAGCATACCCATAAATGGTCCAATATGTTCTCCTGATACAGCAGCTTCCACGAGTAGTGTTCCAATGATGGGTCCTGTACATGAAAATGAAACTAGTGCCAAGGTAAATGCCATAAAGAAGATACTTAATATGCCAGTGGTACTATCCGCCCTTTTATCCATTGCATTAGTCCATTTTGATGGTAGCGTAAGCTCAAAAGCACCAAAAAATGCAGCTGCAAATACAACCAAAAGAAGGAAAAATAGAATATTGAAAAAAGCACTTGTAGATAACGCATTCAGTGCATCAGCACCAAATATTAGAGTAATTCCTAAACCTAACGAAACATATATAACAATAATTGAAAAACCATATAACATTGCATCTCTAATCCCCTTGCCTCTGTTGTTATCTGACCTTTTTATAAAGAAAGAAACTGTCATAGGTATTATTGGCCATACACAAGGAGTTACGAGAGCGATTAATCCGCCTATAAAACCAGCAATAAAAATGTACCACCAGGTTTTGGCCCCTTTTGTATTGCCTCCTGTACCAAAGTTCTTAACCTGATCAATAACAGGTTCCCAAGTGTCATTTGATTCATTAGAACTTATTGTATTAGTAGATATAATTTCCGTTTTTTGTTCAATTAACTCTGATCCTTGTTCTCCACGTGGCGACGATTTTCCCAGAGTAAAATCAAAATCAACTTCTGCAGGAGGTAAACATTTAGTATCATCGCAACTCATAAAATCAACAAACCCTTTAACCACTGCCCCATCGCCAGTTAATTTCACTTTTTGTTTAAAGATGGCTTCATGGGCAAAGTATTTCAGAACCATCTCAAAGTTTGGGTCGTATTCTTCAATTACAACACTTTCTTCAACAACATCACCTATAAGTTCATAATTATTATTTTGCTCGAATGAAAAAGTTGTTGCAGGAGGTGACATCGCAATGTCCTGAGAATATAAATGCCAATGAAGATCTATATTAGCTGTAAACAAGAGTTCGTATTCCTTTTCGTTGATTTTATTTGATGAAAAACTCCACGTAACAGGTTCGAAAATCTGAGCGTTTAATCCAAAAGTAAATAACAATAAAAGTGCTATTGTTGTTATACTATGCTTCATATTTAAACTTATTAAAGTTGGTTTGCAAAAATAGTTAATATTTCTACTGATTTATCTTACAATATCTGTTGTATAGTCATAACTTTTGTTAAATCCTGACCAATTTTTCGAAAAATTAACAAAGTTCCATCTTAAGTATTTTTTTAGTCGATTTGGTTATTCTGAATTCATTGGAAGACCTGATTCCTACAAGCCACAAGATTTTCCCAGCAGAAATCACAACATACGTATCTTCTTTTACAAATAAGTCAACCTTATTATCAATCAGAATATCACTGATAAGCTTACTGCCCTTCATTCCAAAAGGTACCATCTTGTCACCATATTTCCATTTTCGAAGAAACAAAGGAAATGTTAACTTTTCAGAATCAAAATACGCAACATTGTTTTTGTTACTGAAGACAAACTCATGTGAATTTTTGTGACGCTCGATTATCAGATTTATCGGTTCAATCACCTTGCTTTGCTCGTTTGAAATAGCATATTTTTTAGATGAAAATTTTTCTGTGATCTTTCTAATAATCAGATAATCTCTATCAATCAGTAGTTCATATTTAAAAGAAGAGAATTTATGACCCGTACTATTTTCATTTTCAAGTGAATAACAAACAGCATCTGTAATTTTCCTTGTAAAGCCAAATTCAGTAAGTAGATAGTACATCCAGACCCTTAAGGGCGTCAGTTTTAGAAGACCCTTTAGGTTTACTTTAATAGTTTCTTGTGAGTTTGAGCTAAAAAGTTGTCGTTTCTTTTCATTAATTATAAATTGCATTAATATATCTGAATCGTTTAAATTATCAATGCTTTTATTTATTGCTTCGTCAAACCCTGGGGATATTTCTTCAATTACCGGAATCAAATGATGACGAATCTTATTACGCAAATAATCATCTGATTTGTTGGAACTATCTTCCCTGAATAAAAGATTGTGTTCTTTAGCATATTTCTCAATCTGTTCACGAGTTGTAAACATTAATGGCCTAATTATGTTTTGCCGTTTAACAGGAATGCTTTTCAATCCCTTAACTCCTGCTCCCCTAAACAAGTTGATAAAAAATGTTTCAATTTTGTCATCATCATTATGGGCAACAGCTATAATTGAATAATTGTTTTCTTTACAAACTTTATTAAACCATGCATATCTTAGATCACGGGCAGCTTCCTGAATAGATAAACCATTTTTTTTTGAATATTCTTTTGCATCACCGTTATCTACAAATACTTCAACACCATAACTTTTAGCGAGTTGTCTCACAAACTTCTCATCATCGTCAGACTCATCACCTCTCAATTTGAAATTATAATGTGCAATAGCATATTTAACGCCAATCTTGTCGAATAAATCCAGCATAACAACTGAATCGATACCACCACTTATAGCCAGTAATACTTCATCATTAGGTTGAATCAAATTATTTTGATCAATATATTCTCTAAACAGATTAATCACACTGCAAATTTAATATTTAAAGAGTATTTGTTAAGAAGAAAATGGACTAACTAATTTTATCAGGTAGCCACTATGTTCCTTCGACCTTTATTTATTAAGCCAACAACAATAAAGCTGAGATCGGAAAATAATATACCGGCATGTGCATTTCGTTCAATATGATATATTGCCTTATTAAGTGCATCATACATTTCAGCCCGGTTACTATCATTAATAAACGGGGCAAACTTTTTCGAGAAATCGAGTTCTTCTCCTGCTTTCTTTATTTTATTTCCATTTTGGTGATTTTGCAATATTGTATTATGAATAACCTCCAAACCATAGTTTAAAAAACTCTTTTGTTTTTCTCGTCCTAGTTTTGAAATTTCCTGATTGAAATTTATTAATTCTGAGTAGTTTTTAGGTTGAAAACACAATCTAAGCCATTTCCTGAAATTTATAAAATTTGATTGAGTTTCTTCTGCATCATTAATTATTTCTTTGGCAAGATTCCAGTTACCATTTGATAACATAGCAACATCACTTGCCATACTTTCTTCTGTCCCTTCTTTGATAAGTTGCTTTGTAACGTCATTATCGGTAAGCTTGGCTATCTTAACGAGCTGAGCCCTAGACCTGACTGTGGGAAGTAATTGCTCATAATTTTCTCCAATTAGAATAATTATAGTATTATCAGGTGGCTCTTCAAAGGTCTTTAATAGTTTGTTAGAGGCGGATTCATTCATTTTGTCAACCATCCAGAAGATAACAGTTTTAAATTTGGCTTCGTAGGCCTTGAGCGATAACTTGCCTATTAGTTCGTTTGCATCATCCTTACGGATATAACCTTGCTTATTTCCTATGCCTAAGTAATCGTACCATCCTTTTTGTGAGATATAAGCGTTACTTTCAGAAAGATATGTTCGCCATTCGTTTAAAAATAACCCAGATCGAGGATCTTTTTTTATAGACTGGTTAGTAGCTGTTGGGAAATAAAAGTGTAAATCGGGGTGGGCAAATTTCTCAAATTTAATACATGATGCGCACTCACCACAACTATCATTATCTAATTTATTTGTGCAATTCAAAAATTGAGCAAATGCAACAGCTATTGCCAAGGATCCCGAACCTTCATTGCCCAAATACAATTGGGTATGAGCCACGCGGTTTTCATTATAACTAGCTATAAGCTTGTCGATCAGAGCTTGTTGACCTATTATTGAATTAAATTGCATTAGTTTTGATTTTGGGCATTAAAAGTAGTGATTTTATAAACCCATGAAAGGTATAATAATAACTCTTTTTTGCTTGATGGATTGTTCTGTAGTTCCATTGTGTGGAATATTTCGTTATCCACTCTTTGCCTCTTTAAAGCACAAGTCGTCCCCTTAATCCCCAAATGAATATTGAAGATTCATCAGGATTAAGTGCTGGATCAAGTAAAAATTGCACATCAGGGGTTATGGCAATTTTTGATGATACTTGCACACGGTAATACAGCTCAAAAGTGTATTGATCTTTTAATCCTTCTGAAAAAGTGGTTTCGTTGGGTTCTCCCCAGTTAAATCCAAATCCGAGGACACTGCCACCAGGCTCAGGTTGAAACCCAAAACCGGTACTTAACGACTTTTGAAGTAAAGTTCCTCCATCATTCGAAAAGCCTCCTCTGATAAATGGTAACCATTTTTCTCCAAAATACCAGGTGCCTGAAAATGCCAAACCCCAACCAGGAAGCGAGGCTGTAACATTGCTGCCATCAGAATGCCAATAGGTAATATGGATGTTATCAAGGATAAAACGGTCTTGCGAACTTACCCAGCCCAGCTCAACAGTTGTCAAATAGTTGTGATTGGAAAAGAACGATTCAAAGTTATTCCATGGTTCTTTTGGATTAGATCCTGCATCACTGATACCTGACATGATATAAATATTTCTTGAGAGATAAGCTCCAAAAGCAATGCCCAAAGCCGCATCATTTGGGAGATAAATTATTTCTGATCCGGTACTGAATGCAAAATTCATAAAACCCGTCCACGGACTTGTCAATGCATAAACATCAAGATAGTCGGTAACATCAAGTAAACCAGCTACTAGAGAAATCTTTCCCTTCATGAACCTTTGCCGCCAGTAAAAGTTCGTTAGCCTGAATTTATCATCATTAAAAGGAGGCAGTTCCATACCCACATAACCCATTTCAAATCCAAGTGACTTAGGTGAAATAGCTCCGTATTTGTGTCGGTTCTCCACCTTAAATATTAAGGCACCACTATTTGGTTGTCCGCGATTGATAAGATTCCAGGAAGCATAGAGCCTCACCATTCCACTTCCTGCGTCAGTATGGTCTAAACTACTGCTTGCTGAAATATATGCAGCAGAATAATCCAGGCCATAACTAAATCCTGTTTTTTTCTGTAATGTATCCTTGAAGTTGAAATAGGGTTGTATAAATCGCAATTCAAAAAATGTATTTTTGGCGTCGTTGTCCTCCCGAATCTGATTATCCACCTGATCAGGTCCTCCAAAATCAGCACCTTTGTTAACAGTGCTATCAGGTTGCTGTGCTACAGCATTATAGTTAATAAATAGAATCCCAAGTATGGTAATCAGAATAGGTTTTAAATTTTTCTCCCTCACAATTACAAGTATTATTTCTTACTTTAAGATTTTATCCAGTTTTGCTAGCTCTTTCTCAATATCAGCATTATATTTTTCATCTGCCACCTTAGAATCTACTAGTAATTGTGCAAACTCTGTTTTCATACTTTGTGTTACAGGTCCTTCGGAATGGTCTAAAATTCCACTCATAAATGACATTTTAAACAAAATGGTAGCCGGTAAATTAATTACCTCAGCTAAAGTACGGCCGGTGGAAACATATGTTCCTTCATAATCTGTAACAATTTTTGAAATAACCTGACCCTGTTTTTCTGCTTTTTTGATCTTACCACTACTAGCTCCACTTGATCTAAAAGCCTCAATCTTCGTTGTAACATCCTCTTTTGTTTTAAGTGCTGCAATTACATTTTGTGTTGAATTTTCAGCTGCATTATACATCTCCATCCAGAATTTGAACTTGTCATCCGCTTGTTCTTGAGTATATGTTTCTTTCGGACTCATGAGAATTTCAAATTCTTGAGTTTCTTCATATCCATCAACAGTAAGTTTTGCCTTATATTTACCGGGTGTTACAATTGGTGCGATCGCTGTTGGCGGGCGATTTGGCACAGAAGTAACACGGTTAATTCTCATATCCCAAACAAACTTATTTAACCCAGTATTGAAGTTGTCATCTTTTCCGTAGTTTAAACTCATTTGCTCTTTCGAATAGTTACGTATCTCTTTTCCATCTTTATCCAAAATTGCCAAACTAATTTCTTCTGGTTCTTTGGCTAAGTTGAAATACATTACAGCACCCAACGATTTTGCATCACCGGCATCAATAAATTTGCGCTTACGCTCTCCATTAACAGGAATAAAACCTAATTCGTAGTATGTCAATCCAGGGCGCATGTTCTGTACAAAATAATTTTTCTTGTCTCCAGGATCTCCACCAGGAACATAATCCATCCACCAGTTGTAACCAAAACGCGTGTGGTCGGAAATTGGGTATAAATGAGTTTGTTTGGCATCTATTTCGGTGCTTTTTTCGCGAAGTGGAGTGAGGTCGTCCATAATCCATAAACCCCTGCCATTAGTTGCAATAACCAAATCCTCATTCTTGATTTTCATATCAACTACGGGTACTGCAGGCAGATTTGCTTTTAATTTATCCCAGCTTTGTCCATCATTTAAAGAATAATAAACTCCTGTTTCTGTACCAATAAAAAGTAATCCCTTTCGTATTTTATCCTCTCTGATAGTTCTTGTAATTTCGTCTTGAGGAAATTTATCTGATAGGTTTGTCCAGGTTTTGCCATAATCAGTTGTTTTAAAAATGTATGGCTTGTATTCATCATATACATTGAAGTTTGAAAAAACGATATATGCAGTAGCTGCATCATAAGGTGATGGTTCAATTTCGTATACCTGTGAATATTCAGGTATACCGTCGGTAATGCTTATGTCTTCCCAATCACCTCCTCCATCTTTGGTAATATAAATCTTTCCGTCATCGGAACCCGACCAGATTACACCTTGTTGTACGGGTGATTCTGTTAAACGTTTGATAGTACTGTGTATCTCCTGGCCAAAATATTCGGATAGCCATGGAGTACCTGTGATCTTTTGTCTGTCTTTGATGTCATTGGTTAAATCATCACTGATAACCTCCCAGTATAATCCCTCATCAGTTGTCTTAAATACCACATTTCCTCCAAGGTAAATGGTTTTCGAATCGTGAGGAGAAACAAAATACGGGGTACTCCAGTTAAATCTATATTTCAGGTCATATCCGTTTAATCCGAAAAGGGGTACGGGCCATACGGAACGAACCTCGTTTTGCCCTGTCGCTATATTATTTACAGTAAAAGGGGCACCACTTCCCATTGGTGCTCCACCTGAAATGTTGTAAACAATATTTGGATCATCGGGATTTGGAATTACACTACTAATCTCACCGTTTCCTATTAAAGTGGTTTCATAACCAGAAATTTCTCCCCAACGAGATGCGCTGGGTACTTTGTATGCCAAAAGATCCTGTACGCTACCGTAAACATTGTATGGAAAATCGTTATCAACATTTACACGATAAAACTGTGATATCTTCTGAGTATACTGGTTTGACCAGGTACTACCACCGGTCATACTTACCTGGCAACCACCGTCATTTGTTGCAATCATTCTATTGGGATCATTAGGACAAATCCATATATCATGGAAATCATCTTTAATTCCGGGCTCTAAAATCCATGTACTACCGCCATCTTTTGACATAAACATGCGATTGTTAGGGCTCCACAATTCGTTGGCATCATGTGGACTTGCATAGATATGACTATAATAAAACGGCCTTCCGATTACCTGAAAATTGTTAGAAATAAATTCCCAGTTTTCACCTAAATCATTTGACATGTATAAACCTGGTTTCGTTTCAGAATCGATAAGTGCATATACTTTTTTAGCATCCGCTGCTGACATGGTAATCCCCATCCTGCCAAATCCTCCCTCCTGGGGAAGTCCGGGGTTTCGCGTGATCTCTTTCCAGGTGTCACCACCATCAATGGATTTGTATAAACCGGTTTCAGGTCCACCTGTTTTGGGACCCCAGGCTTTACGCTCGAATTCCCAGAGAACTGCAAATAGTTCATCTGGGTTGGATGGATTCATCACCAGGTCGATAACTCCGGCTTTATCACTTTTATAAAGTACTTTCTCCCATGATTTACCACCATCTTGAGTTCTGAATACACCACGCTCCGGATTGGGCCCAAAGGCATGCCCGAATGCTCCCACAAAAACAACATCGGGATTTGTGGGATGAACCCGAACTTGAGATATGTGTTTACATTCTTTTAAACCCAGGTGGGTCCATGTACTACCATTATCTGTAGTTTTATATACACCATCACCCCAGCTTACATTGTTTCTCATTTGAGGCTCTCCTAATCCTACATAGGCAATATCAGGATTGGATTCCGAGAATTCCATAGCCCCAATACTACCATAATTGAAGTATTCGTCACCAACAGGTTCCCAGTAGGTTCCTGCATCTTCGGTTTTCCACAACCCATTACTCGCTCCATGATAGAATGTGTTAGGTTCGGTAGGATGGCCTAGTACAACAGAACCTCTGTTTCCAACAATTGGTCCTATAAAACGCCATTGCATGGCATCAAACTTTAATTCTTCACCTGAACTTTGTTGCGCAGAAATATGATTACTGATTCCAATAAATAATACACTTAGTATCATTACTTGGGATATTGTTAATATTTTTTTCATTTATTAAAGATTAATTACAATAAATTAGTGCTTTATCCTACCTTTCTTTGAAAAGTAAAAAATATCACTCTTTTGTTAATATATATTTGGTTTTGAGTTGACCTGGACAAATCGTTACTTGTATACTAACCCAACTATAGTTGTTATAAACAACTGGTTTGTAATGACAAAAGTAAAAGATAATTGAATAATGCGTATAGGTTTTACTTAGATATTGTCATAAATAATTGTTAAATAAAAAAAGTGGCAGCTTCAATAAACTACCACCTACTATGTTGTAAATAGAAAATGTTAACTATCTAACAAATATTAACAATGCCTACGACACCTTGGCTACTAAGAACTCTCTGTTCATCCTTGCAATATTGGCAACACTAATGTCTTTTGGACATTCGGTTTCACAAGCGTAAGTGTTAGTGCAATTACCAAAACCACAGTCATCCATTTTAGCAACCATTTTTTCAACACGTCTTTTTGCTTCAATTTTACCCTGAGGCAGAAGTGCAAACTGACTCACTTTAGCGGAGACAAATAACATGGCAGACGCATTTTTACATGCAGCTACACAAGCACCGCAACCAATACATGAAGCTGCGTCCATTGCTAGGTCAGCATTTTCTTTTTTAATAGGAATAGCATTTGCATCGGGTACACCTCCTGTATTTATTGAGACATAACCACCTGCTTGCATAATCTGATCAAATGCTGATCGGTCTACCATCAGGTCTTTTATAATTGGGAATGGTTTTGCACGCCAAGGTTCGATTACAATAGTAGCCCCATCTTTAAATTTGCGCATATGAAGCTGACAAGTAGTTATAGATTCATCAGGACCATGTGGCCTTCCGTTAATAAATAAACTGCATGTACCACAAATACCTTCGCGGCAATCGTGGTCAAATGCTACAGGTTCCTCCCCGTTTGCAACAAGTTCTTCGTTCAGGATGTCTAACATTTCTAAAAATGAAGCATCTTTTGATATATTATGTACGGGGTAAACTACAAATTTACCATTGGCATCCGGTCCGGTTTGCCTCCATATTTTTAATTTAAGATCCATTGTTCAGTTTTTTCATTAGTTAGATTATGCTGTTTTGTAATTGCGTTGTTTTACCTCAATATTTTCGTAAACAAGAGGTTCTTTGTGTAGCACAGGCTCGTTATCACTACCTTTATATTCCCAAGCACTAACGTACATATAATTTTCATCATCTCGCATGGCTTCTCCCTCATCAGTCTTATGCTCTTCACGGAAGTGACCACCACACGACTCACTACGATCTAGCGCATCACGTGCCATTAGCTCACCAAGTTCAAGGAAATCTGTTAAACGTAATGCTTTTTCTAGTTCAACATTCATACCTGATTTTTCACCTGGAACACTAACATTCTCCCAAAAATCTTTCCTAAGTTTTTTAATTTCTGAGATTGCTTTTTCAAGTCCTTCTTTGTTTCGAGCCATTCCAACATAATCCCACATTATATGGCCTAACCTTTTGTGGATAGAATCAACTGTATGATTTCCTTTAATGCTTAATAATTTATCGATAGTATCCTGAACTTCCTTTTCTGTATGATCAAATTCAGCGGTGTTGGTATCAAAATGTGGAATATTAATTTGATCTGCCAGGTAATTTTGTATCGTATAAGGAAGTACGAAATATCCATCTGATAACCCTTGCATAAGAGCAGAAGCCCCGAGACGATTTGCTCCATGATCGGAGAAGTTGGCTTCACCACCAACAAATAAACCAGGTACTGTACTTTGTAATTCGTAATCAACCCAGGTGCCACCCATTGTGTAATGTATTGCAGGGTAGATCATCATGGGTGTAATGTATGGATTTTCATCAACAATCTTTTCATACATCTGGAACAGGTTACCATACCTGGCTTCGATTACATTCTTACCCAGACGTTTGATGGCATCTTCAAAATCAAGATAAACAGCAAGACCGGTATTGCCAACACCATGTCCGGAATCGCAACGTTCTTTTGCAGCTCGTGAAGCTACATCACGTGGTACGAGATTTCCAAAAGCAGGATATCTTCTTTCAAGATAATAATCTCTATCTTCTTCAGGTATTTTTACAGGAGATAATTCTCCTTTTTGAATTTTTTCAGCATCGGCCTTCTTTTTCGGCACCCAAATCCTGCCATCATTTCTTAAACTTTCGCTCATTAAGGTGAGTTTACTTTGATAGTCACCATGAACCGGAATACAAGTAGGGTGAATTTGTACAAAACTTGGGTCCGCAAAATAAGCACCTCTTTTGTATGCTTTCCAAGCGGCACCTCCATTAGAGGTCATTGCATTGGTAGACAAGAAAAATACATTTCCATATCCACCAGTTGCTAGCAGAACAGCATGTGCACCATGGCGTTCAAGTTTCCCGGTAACAAGATCTCTGACAATAATGCCCCTGGCCTTACCATTAATCTTCACTATATCCATCATTTCACGACGTGTGTACAACTTAACGGCACCTTTGTTGATCTCCTTGCTTAGAGCACTATAAGCTCCAAGGAGTAGTTGCTGTCCGGTTTGTCCGCGTGCATAAAATGTTCTGGATACAAGTGCGCCACCAAATGATCTGTTATCAAGTAATCCACCATATTCGCGTGCAAAAGGAACCCCCTGTGCAACACATTGGTCGATTATGTTGTTACTGACTTCTGCTAGGCGATAAACATTTGCCTCACGTGCACGATAATCACCACCTTTCACAGTATCATAAAATAATCTGTAAATGCTATCACCATCGTTTGGATAGTTTTTTGCAGCGTTAATACCTCCTTGAGCAGCAATACTATGCGCTCGACGCGGGCTATCCTGTATACAGAAAACTTTTACATTGAAACCAAGTTCTGAGAGGCTTGCGGCTGCAGCTCCACCGGCAAGTCCTGTTCCTACAACAATAACATCAATCTTACGTTTGTTGGCAGGATTGACAAGATTTTGGTTAGCCTTATAATTTGTCCATTTATCGGCCAATGGGCCAGCTGGTATTTTAGAATCAAGCTTTGTCATATCTTCTATTATGTAAAGTAAATAAACAAAGGAATTAGAATATATCCAATAGTAATTACAATGGAATACAGATGACCAAATCCTTTAATGAAAGGTGTGTATTTTTTATGGTTTATACCGAGCGACTGGAATGAAGATTGAAATCCATGGTCGAGATGAAATCCAAGTATTAATAAAGCAATAACATATCCTATTACATATCCAGGTATTTCAAATAATTGAATTACTAATATGCCCATATCTTCAATTCCGGTTGGTGCACCGTTCAAGATAAATTCGGGTGCACCATGAAATACTTTTGCTTTAAGAAAGAAATTTGCGAAATGAATAGCAAGGAAAATAAATATTATTATCCCAGTGTGGATCATGTACTTTGAGAAGAATGAGTCTTCAGATGAAGCCTTTACTTTATAACTTTTTGGACGGGCAATCATGTTCTGGATCTGTAATACAACACCAAGAATGATGTGGAATGCGAATGCTGCAAAAAGTACCCATTGGAGAACTTGAATAATTAGGTTTGTTCCCATAAAATGGGCAACTTCATTGAAAAGGTCTCGCGTTGGATCAAACAAGAGCAATGAATTAATACCTAAATGAACTACCAAAAAAGTCATCAGGAACAAACCCATTAACGACATCCATATTTTTTTGGTAATTGAAGAATATAACACACTCATAATAGTAGAAATTAATACATTATTAATTCAATAATTTAATGAAAGTAACCAACAAATATATGAAAGTATTCATTGCTTTTTTTTGTTTCCCTACAATTTAGAATTAGACTAATTTGATGTGATGGAATCTTAGTTTTAGTTTATAACAAAATTAATACTCTGGTGTGGAGAATAGTCATAAAACAGAGGTGTTTCAACGAAATTGAATAATTAGCAAATATTCTTCTTTCCAATAATTCCTTTATCTTTTATAATAATAAACTGAACTCAAACATTTTCCATTAACTTTGCTTCATCTTAAACGGAAAATATAAATCATGAAGAAGCTCATTATTATAGCAATTCTGTTATCAGGGATACAATTATCAGCACAGGTAAAAAAAGATTTATTTATACCAGTAGATGCTGAAACTAATAAAATTAAGTTTCAAGGAGTGATTGAAGAGGAGGGAGATAAATATGAATTATTTAAAAGGAGTATTTATTGGCTGAATGGATTTTATAAAGATCCCGTTCGTGTTACTTCCGTTCGAGATAAAGAAACCGGCAAAATAGTAGGGAGGCATAGATTTCGTATATATTACTGGGATAGAGACAGTATAAAGCATATTGGTGGTATGATAAACTATACTTTTACTGTTGAGATGAAAGATAGCAGGTACCGTTATACAATAGATGAAATTATCCTTAAATCGGCTACAAACATACCTGCTGAAAAATGGCTGAATAAAGACGATCCTGCATATGACCCAAGGTGGGATGGATATCTAAGTCAAATTGCAGATTTTGTTAATAATTGGAGTAGCACACTCGAAAGCAAAATGAAACCTGAGCCCGAAAAGGTTAAGGATGAATGGTAAATGAAATAATACTCAAATGCCAAAAAGGAGAAAACGTGATTTCTTAATAAGGGGCTTTTCCAAACTTCTAAAAGAAGATAAGCTTAAGATTGTAAGTGAGTTGATGGACAACCAGGTTGAAACCATGGATTTGCTTAAAAGCTTTTGGCACTTAGACAAATCTAAGCAAGAAATATTTGACGAATTTAGTGAGAACACAATCTCGAACTTTTATATTCCATATGGCATTGCTCCTAATGTTGTTGTAAATGGTCATACTTATCACGTACCGGTTGTTATAGAGGAAAGCTCGGTGGTTGCCGCAGCTTCATCCGCATCAAGATTTTGGTCAGAGCGTGGAGGGTTTAAAGCTGAAGTAATTGATGTTGAAAAGATTGGTCAGGTACACTTTATTTGGGCAGGCCCCAAAGAAAAACTTGTTAAAGTATTTGATGAACTAAAATATTACCTTAGGGGTGCTACTGCTGACACTACTAAAAATATGGAAAAAAGGGGTGGTGGTATTATCGATTTTGAATTAATCGATTATACTGATAGTATCGAAAATTATTACCAGATTAAAGTTAACTTTAATACAGTTGATTCGATGGGAGCAAATTTCATTAATTCCTGCCTCGAAGAATTTGCCCCTGCTCTTCAGAATTTCTTCAAAACACATAAAATATTTAGTAAAGAAGAAAAAGAATGTGAAATAGTAATGTCAATTTTGTCAAATTATACTCCTAATTGTGTAGTTAAGGCATGGGTAGAGTGTAACTTTAAAGATCTTGATGGCTTATATGGGGACATGAACGGTGAGCATTTCGCTCGGAAGTTTGAAACTGCAGTTAAAATTGCTGAAACAGATGTTTATCGCGCTACTACACACAATAAGGGTATTTTTAATGGTGTTGATGCTGTTGCAATTGCAACGGGGAATGATTTTAGAGCTATTGAGGCTGCTGGACATGCTTATGCTACTCGTGATGGAAAATATAGAAGCTTAACAAAAGTTATTTTAAGTGATACTTCCTTTAAATATGAACTGAAAATCCCTGTCGCACTTGGAACAGTTGGCGGATTAACTTCACTCCATCCACTAGCCAAGCATTCGTTGGAAATGTTAGGAAACCCATCCGCGAGTGAGCTTATGATGATAGTCGCATCGGTTGGCCTGGCTAACAATTTTGCAGCAATTAGGTCTTTGGTTACAAAAGGTATCCAGATAGGTCATATGAAGATGCATCTCTATAATATCTTGAATCATATCGAAGCAACAAAAGAGGAAAAAGAGAAGGCAACTGAATATTTTGTCGATCATAAAGTTTCGCACGGTGTTGTTAAACAGTTTATTGAAAACCTACGCAAAAATTGAGTTCTGAAATACAAACCTGGTCATCAAATGGAAAACTCCTAATTACAGGCGAATACCTTGTAATGGAAGGAGCATTATCTCTCGCAATCCCTTTAAATGTAGGACAATCATTAACTATAATTCCTAACTCCGACAAAGTTGTTCATTGGCAAGCTAACAAACCTGATGGACACTGGTTTTTTGTGGAACTAGATTTGTTCAATTTTAATGTAACAAAAACTGACAATTATGAGCTTGCTCAGAGATTAAGTGAAATATTGAGTGCCACCAGGATACTGTCAAAGGACTTTCTGACTTCAGGTATAGGATATAATGTTGTTACTGATCTGGAGTTTGATCCTGACTTTGGATTTGGCACAAGTTCAACATTAATCGCAAATATTGCTAGCTGGGCTAATGTTGATGCCTATAAATTGCTTGATCTTACATTTGGTGGTTCGGGATATGATATTGCATGTGCAAGTAGTAAAAACCCAATTGTTTTTCAACGAATAGGGGATAGTATTAATGTTTCAGATGTGAGCTTTGATCCTGTTTTTAAAAAGAATTTGTATTTCGTTTATCTTGGCAAAAAGCAAAATTCAACTAATAGTATATCTCATTTTAAGAAACACAGCAACTTCACTTCCGTAGATGTTGATGCAATTTCTGCAATCACAAAAGAATTGTTAATTACCAGCGAGTTGGCAGAATTTGAAGCGTTATTAGCTGAGCATGAAAGTATTATGGAAAGCATATTGAATATCCCTACAGCAAAGTCTTTATATTTTAAGGATTACCCAGGAATTATAAAATCGCTTGGTGCATGGGGTGGTGACTTTGTAATGTTAACAAACCATTATACTGAGAAAGAGTTTAGAAACCTTCTACAGGAAGGAGGATTTGATACGGTTTTTTCATACGACAGTCTTGTTATGTGATCGAAGTTGTTAACAGTTCACGATCCAGTATTTATACCAATGCTATAAACTCAAAATAGTTATCCTAATAATTGTGTCTCTGATTGTGTAATTTTGCATAATAGTTTGTAAACAAATAATTTAATGAAATCAAGACAAAACTTTAGCCTTTCAGGTAATATTGTTGACCTAATAGCAAATTCTATTTTTAAAGGAACGGTATATATTGAAGATGGAATCATTAGAAAAATAGTTAAGCAGGAAGTTAAGGAAGACCATTATATATTGCCAGGACTTATAGACTCACATATTCACATTGAAAGTTCGATGCTTATCCCTTCCGAATTTGCAAAACTTGCTGTTGTTCATGGAACTGTTGCAACGGTTTCCGATCCCCATGAAATTGCCAATGTACTGGGTATTGATGGAATAAAATATATGATATCAAATGGTAATAAGGTTCCTTTTAAATTTTACTTCGGAGCATCAGCATGCGTGCCGGCAACCCCTTTTGAAACATCAGGTTTCCAATTTCATGAAGCAGAAATGGAAGAATTACTTGGGATGAAGGAGATAAAATACCTAAGTGAGATGATGAATTTTCCGGGAGTTATTAATCGAGATCCCTGGGAAATGAAAAAGATTGAGATTGCAAGAAATCATAATAAACCCATTGATGGTCATGCTCCTGGTATTACAAGCGACGATGCAAGAAAGTATGCAGAAGCTGGTATTACTACCGACCATGAGTGTTTTTCAATGAAGGAAGCTCTTGATAAGATTGAATATGGCATGAAAATTCAAATTCGAGAGGGTAGTGCTGCCAAAAACTTTGATGCACTCATCGATCTTATGCAAGATCATGAAGATCAGGTACTGTTTTGCTCAGATGATAAACACCCTAACGACCTTGTTAAAGGTCATATAAATGAGTTGGTTGTAAGGGCCATAAAAAATGGTTATGAACCTTTGAAAGTTCTGAGAAGTGCGATTATAAATCCTATTGAACATTACAATCTTGATGTTGGAGTTTTACAGGTGGGAGATCCGGCTGACATGATTGTAATAGATAGCCTTGAAGAGTTCAAAATATTACAAACTTATGTTAATGGAATGCTTGTGGCAGAAAATGGCACAAGCTATATTGAGTCGGCACAAGAGGCCCAACCAAATAATTTCCACGCCAAACCTATATCTGTAAACAAATTGAAAGTATCACCAACAGGAGATAAACTAAAAGTTATTGAGGCTTACGATGGTCAGCTGGTAACCGGTTCCCTGCATGAGAATTATAAAGTTGAAGGTAATAACGTAGTAAGTGATGTAAAAAACGACATACTAAAAATTGTTGTACTCAACAGATATGAAGTAGCTGACCCTGCTATTGGTTTTATTAAAAATTTCAATTTGAAAAATGGCGCAATAGCATCAAGCGTAGCTCACGACAGCCACAATATTGTTGCTGTTGGTACTACAGACAAAGACATAGCAAAAGCAATTAATCTTGTAATCGCCGAATCAGGAGGTATATCATTGGTGAACGAAACAGAAGATATGATACTTCCTCTTCCTGTAGCAGGTCTTATGTCAACTTCTGATGGTTACAAAGTTGCGAAGAGCTATCAAAAAATGGATGATGAGGTTCACAAAATGGGGTCAAAACTCAGGGCGCCTTTCATGACATTATCCTTTATGGCATTGCTTGTTATCCCAAAACTAAAGCTTAGCGACAAAGGTCTTTTTGATGGTGACACGTTTAGCTTTACTAATATTTTCGAATAGCTTTTCTTTTTCTAGATTGAAATCTAAACACTTAACAAAATATATGTACATATTTGCATGTTATACATATGTTATATTTTCTACTTTTGCAAAAAATTATCTGGATGAACAAAAGTAATATTGATATCCAAAAGCTCGAATTGGCAGCAAATAAGCTACGAGCCATTTCGCATCCAATGCGTATCGCCATTATGGAATTGTTGTCGAAAGGCAATAAATTAAGTGTTACTGATATTCACAATGCACTTGAGATTGAGCAAGCAACGGCCTCACATCATCTAAGTATACTTAAAAATAATAATGTTCTGGTTTCTCAACGAGAAGGGAAGAAAATGTATTATGCTTTACGAAACATTGCTTTGGCAGATATTCTTGAATGTGTAAACAGGTGTAATGAGAATTAAAAACAAGAAATTATTAATCTAATTAACAAATCTGTGTTCTTCTTGAGTTATTACCAAATCCAGGTCTCTTCAATTTCCCAATTGGCTCTTACTTTTATTTCTTTAGGGAAGTAGATAACAGTTTCAGGTTGAATTTTTAAACTGTAATTCCCTGGATCCCAACTATTGTTTTTGTTAGAATCATAAATTATTTTGAAATAATATATTGCTGGTCTCAAATAATCAAAGGTTACAGAAGTATCTTTGGTAAAATAAAGTTCTCTTAGTACAGTTTCCTTTTCACTTAACATTTGAAGTATGTAATTCTGTTTTTTTTCAGGGTAAAGTTCAAACGTAAAAATACCATAATCGCTTAATTTCAAGGTGCTAAACTTTAAATCAATGGCATCGGTATGAATATTATTCCAGCTTGTAAACGATGAATCAGGGAAATAAATACGATATTTTGTTTCTTCCGTTAAATCAAAAGGAAAGATTATTTTCATTTGGAGGCTGTCACTAAATTTAAAATCCGGATTCCAGATGCTGTCAGTTCCAATCACTAATAATGAAGAATCGGTATTTAATTTAACAAATGGTTGTGAAAATTCAATTTCCAGATCTTGGTTTAGATCAAGATTACTACCTGATATGTTTGATTTCCAACCAAGTTTCTCTTTTTTTTCTACATCCTTTTTTCTCAATCGGGCCGATCTTTTTTTAGTATCGAGTTTTAAATATGCTATTCCTAATGTGTCATCAAATTGTGTAAGCAAGAGTTCTAGAGAATCAATAGGAGGATTATTCAGATACCAATACAATGTATCTTTCTCTAATGAAAAATCCTGTACGTACCAGATACTATCAGGCGAAAACTTGAGGGATTTAATTTCTACATTAGTTGCTGGTTGTGAGAACGAGAACCGAATTGTATTTTTAACTATAACCTCTGCCTTCATCAATCTCTGAAGGGTATCTGGACTTAAAAACAAAAACAGATCAACTTCTCCACTAACATCATTATTGTCAGTTTCAAATAAAAACGACTCATCATCTACAATAATTGAATCTGACGCCATATCAATGTTAGCTAAACTATCAACTATTATTGAGTCTATTTTAGGTATCTCAACATAAACTGGTTTAATAAGTGAATCTAAAAAGGCAATTTCTTCACCAGGTTGATCGAAAATAAAGCTACTATTTTTATCATTTAGTGCAAACAACAAATAATAATCATCAGCCAGCCCGCTGAACTGAAATCTACCATCAATATCTGTTTTACTGAGGTAATATGGAGCAACCAAATATGGTAGTGAGTCGAAAGTGATTGTATCATTGTTGTCTTTGTAAAGCATTACATAAGTACCTTCCACAGGTTTTAAATCGAATGCATTTATAATATATCCGCTTAAACTTAATGAGTCAACATAATCACCTGTTGAAAAAAGATATGTGTAATTAATTAGAGGGTTATTTTCTGTAATATCAACAATAGCATCTCCAAAATAAACCGAATAAGTTGTATTGGGTTTCAAATCTTCATTAAATTTAACCAAAATTGACTTTCCTTTTATTCTAAAATCTGGAAAATCTTCCATGGGAGGGGATATTAATGCTCGTTGTTGTATCTCAACAAGCGCAACATATTCGTCAAATGTTACTTTAAAATTATTACTATTGAACATGGCACTTCCATTTTCTGGGCTTGTTTCAACAACTTGAGGAGGAGTAACATCCTTGGGACCACCGATAGGCGTACCAGGATGTGCACATTTAATAATAATTGATGCAATAAAAATCAATAAAAGAATAGACAGTATTCTAATCACAAACATTAATTTAAATGAAATACAAAGATGCGAAATATTAGTGAAAGGTTAATAGTGAATGGCACATAGCTAACTACCTGGCAACGATTTAAATATAAAACCCTGCTCGTTAAAGTGCTTTAAAAATAAAGGAAGTGCATAAAAGAGATTGTTTGCAGACTTTAAGCTATCATGAAAAACAACAATTGATCCTGATTTTGTTCCTGATATTGAATTTTTCAAACACTGCTTCTTACTTACTTTTTTGTCAAAATCGCACGTAAGCACTGACCACATTATAATTGAATACTTTTCTTTAAGTATTTTGATTTGCGATGGTACTATTCTGCCGTATGGAGGTCTGAATAGATTTGATTCAATGAATTTGTTCGCTTTCTCAATATTTACAAAATAATCATTATTTGAAACTTTCCATCCATTCAGGTGATCATAACTATGATTTCCAACTGTATGACCTTTGCTAAGTATCAACTTAAACGTTTCGGGATACTTCATTGCGTTATCACCAACACAAAAAAAAGTTGCTTTAGCATCATATTCGTCTAAAGCTTTTAGTACAAGTGGTGTAATCTCCGGATGAGGACCATCATCAAAAGTGAGATAGATTTCCTTTTCTTTAGTGCTGATTTCCCAAATCAAATTAGGAAATATTTTTTTTAATATAGCGGGAGATTTTAAAATCATCAGTTACAAAAATAACATTGTATTGGATTAATAAATAACATTTTAGTAGTTTTGTTTAAAATATCATAAATCCATACCCAATAGTATTATGAAGAGATTAATACTTGTACGTCACGGGCAAAGTGTTTGGAATAAGGAAAACAGATTTACCGGATGGACAGATATGCCATTATCTGAAAAAGGAGTAGCAGAGGCAATAAAAGCCGGAAAAATTCTAAAAGAAAATGGTTTTAATTTTAAAGTGGCGTTTACATCATATTTAACAAGGGCAATTAAAACCCAGTGGCTTATTCTCGAAGAAATGGATTTAATGTGGATTGAGGAGAGAAAAACATGGCGGCTTAATGAAAAGCATTATGGGATATTGCAGGGTTTGAACAAAATTGAGACTGCTGAGAAATATGGTGCCGATATGGTACAATTATGGAGACGAAGTTTCGATACACCACCAAATCCTCTTGATGCTGAGGATGAAAGAAATCCTAAATTCGATTCAAGGTATGCAGCATTAACTGCTGATGAACTTCCAATGACTGAATCACTAAAAGAAGTAATTGAAAGGCTAATCCCTTATTGGGAATCTGAAATCAAGCCTGTTCTGCATGAAAATAATGATCTCCTAATCACTGCCCATGGGAATAGTTTGCGGGCATTGGTTATGCATCTGAAAAATATGAGTCGTGAAGAAATATTGGGATTTAATATTCCAACTGGTATTCCTTATATCTTTGAACTTGATGACGATCTTAATTTTATTAAAGATTATTTTCTTGGCGATCCCGAAGAAATAAAAATACTTATGGAGCAGGTAGCTAATCAGGCAAAGGGAAAATAAAACGACCGCTAAAAGTATTTTAAAATTGTTAAATCTAAAATCGAAATGATAAAAAAGTGGGTTATTCCTGATATACATGGTTGTATTGATACATTAAAAACTTTAATTGAAAATCAGATTAAGCCAAATAAAAATGATCATCTGATTTTTTTAGGTGATTATATTGATCGTGGTCCTGATAGCAAAGGGGTTCTGGATTACATTATGAGAATGCAACAAAATGAATATAACATTACAGCTTTATTGGGAAATCATGAAGATTGTTGTATCAGAGCTTATGATGATGACTTGAAACACAAAGGGTTTTTGGGATTTAGACCCAAAAGTAGAATCCATCGTGAATGGGATAATTATGGTGGAATTGAAGCACTTGAAAGTTTTGATATAGATTCACCAAAGGACATTCCTGATAAATATATTAATTGGTTAAAGGCACTTGAATATTATACTGAAGTTGACGATTTTATTATTGTTCATGCCGGACTTAATTTTAAGGTAGATGATCCTTTTACTGATAAACATGCTATGATATGGATAAGAGATTTTCAAGTTGATTCAGCCAAAATCTCAAACAAAAAGATTATTCATGGACATGTGCCTGTAAACCTTGAATTTATAGAACTTTCGTTAAATAATTCGGAATATAAATTTATAGATCTTGATAACGGAATATATATAAATGACCGTGCAGGATATGGTAATTTAGTAGCACTTGAACTTACCGATATGAGATATGTTGTACAGTCGTTGATGGATGAAGTTACATATCGGAAATAAAAATATTTGCTATATATTTTCTTAAACTTAAATGAGCAAACAAGAAGTAACCGGAATTATACTAGCTGGCGGGGCAAGTAGCCGGATGGGAAAAGATAAGGGATTATGTGAATTTCAAGGGAAAGCTCTTATTAATTATGCCATTGATGTATTAACCCCAATATGTGGAAAAATTTTAATAAGCAGCAACAATGTTGTTGAATACCAAAAATTTGGATATCAAGTTGTTATTGACGAACACAAGAATATTGGACCGATGGGTGGAATTTACAGCAGTCTAAGGAAATCTTCAACTAAACATAACCTGATAATTTCTTGTGACACACCGTTTTTAAGTACCCAATTATTGGAATATATACTGGATAATTCTAATAATTATGATATAGTAGTTCCTGTGCATGGTAATTCATTTATTGAACCACTTGCAGCGTATTATTCAACTAATATTATTCCCAATTTGGAGAGTTCAATAAAAAGAAATAACTACAAATTAATTAACTTTTTTAATGTGGTAAAACATAAAAGTATTAAAGTTGATTCCATGCCCGGTTTCTCGAAAGAACTTTTTAGAAACTTTAATACCCCCGGTGACTTATCAATTACTTAATTAAATAAATAGTTACCACATTAGATTGTTGAGTTGCTCTTTAACCTCAGATTCATAAGGATCAACATCGAAAATAATTTCGGGTTTAAGATAGTGTAGTTCACGCTCTTTTTTAAACTTATTTTCACCTCCTCCAGTGATATTAAGCATTAAAATACTATCGTTTTTAACAACTTTGTTTTTAACAGCACTTATTAATGTTGCTGTGGCTATGGCAGCAGCAGGATGGATATCTATTCCTTCGGTTTCAAGAAAAAGATTTCCTGCAATCTTTGCTTCTTCATTTGTAGCTAACAATGCATCTCCACCAGCATCTGTCATTGCATCAAACAATCCTCCAGCTAACGAATATGGAGGTTTTCTGTTAGAGAGTACCTTTGCATCAATTATTTCTACTTGTTTTCGTGCTTCTATATCATCGATAGGAAGCAATGATCTCGAATTTGCTTTCCAGGCATCGTATATTGGGTGAAACGGAAAGTTTTGAGATACCATAAGTTTCATCTTCCTGTTTCCGAATCGGCCATCTTCAATTAAACGCAAATTTGCTTCCCATGCAGCAATAGCACCCGTTCCACTTCCAACAGCCTGAAAATAATACTCAGGAATTTCTCCAATAGTAGTTGTTGCTGATAGCATTGTAGTACCCATCCCATCTCGTCTGGCAATATTTTTTGCCCCTCCCTCAGCAACAAATCCATCCATCTCACATGCTAAGTTCGAGAGGTGTATTGCATCAAAATAATCACAACCAGTTCTGCTGGCGATTAGTTTAACGCAATTATCGAGTGGTGTCTCAAACCAGAGTGCGTTAAGGTTATCTTCAGGAACACATAATAAGAGTGGAATCTTGTTATCGGAGCATACCTGTGCAAAAGCACGAGCAGTATTTCCAGCGGAAGCGACAACAAGAATTTTATCTGTTTTACTATCTAAACGCCCGCAAACTGAGTAGGCTTCTGTTTCTTTAAACGAGCAAGTTTTCATTTTGATACCACGCTCGGGCCAATAGCCACTAAAAGTAATATAGAGGTTTGAAAACCCCAATTTTCTAGCTAGGCCCTTACTTTTGTAAGTAATTGGAGCGTATGATCCTTGTAACATTTTATGCACGGGTAACCAATCAGCTAACTTGTATATCCCAAACGCTTCATCATTAAGTTCTAGTTGCTTCTTTTCGTAAACAGCTCTAACTAATCCTGGTTCTGATTCTCCAGGTGCATCCAGAATCCAGCCAGTATCATTGAATATATTTCCGGTAGCTACCGACATTAATTGATACTTAGTTTTTGGGATTGAATGGTTCATGTATATTTCATTAATTCAGTTGAGCAAAAATAGAAAATATGACTGAGTAGTTGAATTGATTGGTCCAAATCATCAATATTCACACATTATAATTTTACATTACGTACTAACTTTTCTTTTTTGTGTTCGAATACTAAGCTGTGATAATGAAGGTTTGAATTATAAGACCATGTCGCCGAAATTGGGTTTTTGGTTAATCTCAACGCATCTATAAATTTCCTTTTCAACCGTTTATCATCATATAAGGTTTTCCAAGCAGAATAAATTGATTTAGATAGTCCTTCTGCAGTCATAAGTTTTGGTTTAAAAACGACTTCTACAAAATCATAGTGAGCCCAATCATCGGGGAAATTGTTGTATATTAATCTGTCCTCATTTTGCATACGTTCAAAAAAGGCCGTTCCTGGTAATGGAGTTATGACAGTGGTTTGCATTGCATCAATATCAGCATTAATCATGTACCTTGTCCGATTCTCTATTGTTTCCTTTGTGTCAGTTTCTAAACCATAAAGAAATGCACCAATAACTGCCATTCCATATTCGTGGATTTTATCATAAACTTTTGCAAAGTTGTCGACACCAATCTTTACATTTGTTTTTTATTAGTCGATTCAAGTTGATCAACAAGTTCTGACTCAATACCGAGAAATATCATCTTGCATCCAGCCTCTGATGCATATTTCATCACTTCGGGATGATCAACAATATTCATCGAAGCTGCACAATACCAGTTTTTTTTAATGCCGCGCTTAATTATTTCCTTACAAATCTCAACTACTCTGTCTGCTGATTTTTTTGAATAACCGACAAAATTATCATCTATAATAAATACGTTCTCCTGTGGTATCTTTTCAAATTCATCAACCACATCTTTTACGAGTCGAGGGCGATATTGCTTTCCATTAAAATTATGCACCGAACAAAAATCGCACTTCATCGGACATCCCCTTGTAGTTTGGACATTCCCTAATGTATATCCGGGGTTATAAAGATCGATACGAGGTTGCGGTGAATTAACCATTGGTTGCCGTTCGCCTTTATAAATCCGTTTTAATGTCTTGTTTTCGAAATCTACTATTACATTTTTCCAAATACTTTCAGCCTCTCCAATCACAACTGCGTCAGCATAGCTTAATGCTTCATCTTGCATCATTGAAACATGAATTCCTCCCATTATTGTTGGAATATTCTTCTTTTTGTAAATAGATGCAATTTCATAAGCACGTGTTACCTGAGATGTTAGAGCTGTTAATCCCACCAGGTCGGCTTCTTTAAATTCAAATCGGTTAAGATTCTCGTCATGTAATTCAATATCCCAATGCTCAGGTGTAAGTGCAGCTATTATTCCTAAGCTCATTGGAGGAGAAATTAACTTCTGGTCTGTAACGAAGCCTGCACGTTTTGTGCTTAATGGATTTATGAGTAGAAGCTTGTATTTTTTATTCGACATAATTAGAGCTATTCTTCACAAAAATGGGTTTGATTCAAATTCTTTTAAACCAAAAATATCAACTAAGTCAATTTGTGGCCTACTGTTGTCATGTTCAAAAACCAAGTTGTAATATTGCAAATTTGACCCATATGACCATATTCCTGCAATAGGGCTTTTCGTTTGTTTTAGAGTGCGCATAAACTTCTTTTTCAATGTTTTTACATTATACAACTTTTCCCAGTTTTTCTCTATCTCTTTGCTGATAACTTCAGGCACCATTATATCGTGTTTAAAAACAACTTTGCTGAAATGGTAATATTGCCAGTCGTTAGGATAATCGTTAAGTATAATTTTGCCTTCTTTGATCATGCTGTTAAACAATCTTGTACCTGGAAGAGGAGTAAGAATGGTTGCTTGAACAGTATCAATTGATGCAGTATTTATGTAATCAGTTCGGGCAGCCATCGACTCAGGAGTGTCTGTTTGTAATCCGTAAATGAAGGCTCCTAATACAGCAATCCCATGTTTATGTATCTTATTAAATACTTTATCATAGCTATCAATACCCATTTTGGCATTTAGCTTTTTATTCATGTCCTGCAATTGTTCAATACGTTCTGATTCAATTCCAAGCAGTACCATCCTGCAACCACTTTCAGCGGCGTATTTAAGAACCTCCTCATTGTCAGCAAAGTTCATTGAGGCTGAGCAAAACCAATCAATCTTTATTCCGCGTTCAATAATTCCTTTAAATAATTCAATGGCTCTTTGTTGAGATCTTTTCCCATAACCGATCAGGTTGTCATCAACAAAATAAACAAGATTGTGTTCAAGAGTTTCCAACTCGTCAAGCACTTCATCCACAGGTCTTAAGCGATAGGAGTTGCCATTAAAAGTATGTACAGAGCAGAAGTCACAGCTCATCGGACAACCTCTAGTTGTTTGAATACTTGCAAAATTATAGTCTCTATGGAAAAGGTCACGCTGTGGTTTAACAGCATTTTCCATAGATAATAATATTCCTGTATAGTTTTTCTTTATTTCGCCTTTTTCAAAATCTTCAATTAGGCTTGGCCAAACGCTTTCAACTTCACCAATAACAACAGCATCTACAAATTTGATGGCCTCACCTGGCATCATTGACGCATGAATACCTCCTATTACTGTTGTTATTCCTTTTTCACGATAGTAACTTGCAATTTCATAAGCACGTGTTACGCTAGAAGTAAGAGCTGTTAGGGCAACGAGATCTGCATCTTTATATTCAAAATCATCAAAATTTTCATCCAATAGTTCTACTTCCCAATCATCAGGTGTTAGTGTAGCGATTATTCCTAAACCCAAAGGGGGATAAATAACCTGCTTATGAATTATTAGTCCTTTAGTGCCTGAATTTAAAGGATTTATAAGAAGTAGTTTTTTCTTTTTTGCTAGCATAATTGAATGTTCTCGGGACAAATATAATTATTAAACGAGAAGTTGTATTTACTAAAGTATACAGAATTCAAAAAACTTAATTACGTGGAAGAATCATAAAATTAAGTTCACGATCAGTCTTTAAAAACAATGGTTGTCAAATTAATATTTAATGACCTTTTTTGTTTTTGTTTGATCACCATAGTTGATTTGAATAAAATAGATCCCGGCAGGAAGATGGTTCAAATCAATCTCTGTATTGAATTTGCTATCATTAACTGACCATTCCTTTTCCATTATTTTCACAAGCATTGAGTTTGTAATGCTAACGGATAATGTACTATTTTCTACACTATTAATTGTAACAGTAACTTTATCAGAAGTTGGATTTGGAAAAACGTTAAGCACAAAAGGACTGGTTACATCATCAATTTTTGTGATATTGCCAATACCAAATTCAAAGGACGCAAATCCTCCAAAATCAGGATCGAATGTATAAAGAGTTCCACCATCAGAATTTTTTATCCTAAAATAGCCAACCCCTTGATTTGGCTGGTGCCAAAATTCAAGACCGTTATCCCCTGAATCATCAATTCGCAAATTATAGCAGCCAGGGAAAAGATAGAACTCATCTTCGTAAATAGTATTATTATCACAGTCATGTCTCTCATACAACAAATTACCTTCTCCATCAGACAATTCGTATGATGTTTGCCAACCGTAGTTATTCGTTTTCAATAGTATAGTATAATATTCACCATCAGGGTATACATGAATGTCTTCGAATTGTGAAGTATAGGTATTATTGTATTCGTATTCATCTTCCTGATTATTTGGATTGCTGATATTTGCTGTAAATGAATTTGACCCGCTGATCCAGAATGAAATATCATCGATGGGCAAAATAACTGTATCCTGCTCTAAAAAATCCAGTGATCCATTCCACGCATAGTTTTCAGTTTCTCCACCTTCAACAAAGTATTCAATATCCAAACTTGTTAAAGTAGTTGATCCTGTATTTTGAATAACAACTTCGGGATAAGAACATGCAGGATTGAATCTTTCTTCACTAGCGTCAGTACTGTTTGGTTTTAAGATATTAATTATAGCAGCATCCAAACTGAAGCTAGGTTCTCCATAAGTTACTAATTGATTGTTAACAATATAATTTGAAGCTCCATTTGCATAAACCAAACCATAATCAATTGAATGTGTTTGCCCTGGTCCTACGTATTCTGTAATATCATATTCGTAAAGATCACTTGGATCACCAGGACACCAACCTGCCCTGTCATATATCCAGGTACCTCCTTGGGGATATATTGGAATTGTAGAACATTCTGTCCACACTGTCCATTCATATTCTATGTCGCCACCATTTATGTTAAAAGTATGCTGACGTGGTGTAAATTCCCCTTGCTGTCCATGTCCGGTTATAACCGAGCGAAGTTTAAAAACATCCCCGTTAGGATTAAAATAGAAGTCTCTTTCTTCGAAAGACCTGTTATTGATGATGCTTGTATAACCTTTGCTATCAGGCCTCCATAGCTGATTTATATCTATGACTTCTCGTGGAGGTGTGCCAACAATGTACATAAATTTAATATCCATATCCTCCTGTCGTTGTCCACCACGTTCAATTGTCATTCTTTTTTTGCCTTTAAGAATTGGTGAATAATCAGTAACATCAAATGCCCAGGTTTTTCCTTCCATTCCTAAATCAAGATAGATTCCATAAGGTGTTACGAACGACATTATCTCATATTTTGATGGATATCTGCTAAAGTATACTAATTCTGTATTTTCAATTGTGTCAGTTGCTACAACTGCAACGGAGTCTATTGCAATACCTTCAGGATCAAAGGTATACTGATATTGAGCTTCCCAAAATTCATTAACAGAAACTTCATTAATGCTATCATGTAACATGGTACCGTAACGAGGTATTATTTCATACTCTCTGACAATATTTGGAGTCAACAAAATTGAATCAGTTACTATTTGATCTGTTATAGTTAGATCATAATTACCTTGAGCAAATGTAAGGTTTGGCCTTTCAGTTGTTTCTATAAAACCTCTTACAAGAGCTCCCCCACGTTCGTATACCCAATAAAGAAAATCAGTAATTGTTCCAACTTCGGCATTCACTGAAGCGTCGGCAACTGTTGTTCCACTTCCTTCGTTCATACTGTAATACGCTACTAAATTAGAGTAATTAGGATGGGAAGTACTAACAGGTTTGTACATCCAGTTCTGTATAGTTTCTTCGCTAAGCTCTGTATTCCAAATCCGGAACTCATCAATATTACCATAATACGAGCGGTTGGCATTTCCACTAGTAGCGATAATAAATTCCTGTATATCGATGAGCCTGGTTTTATTAGTCCCAGAATGCCATAGTTCACCATTGTGGTAAATTTTCATATCACCACTAGAGGCATTTTTTGTTACTGCCCAATGGCTCCAGCTACCTTTATATTCATCTGATGTTGCACCCTTATTTATCCTGTCGTAGCCAGTTCCATCATTACCACAATCCCAATAAATACTCGAATTTCCCCATGGTAAATGAAGATTTACTTGTCTGTTATTGTTGTCGTCAACTCCATGAAGAATGCTGTTATGAATGGGTTGAACATTTTCATTCCCATAACTCCAGAAGGTAATTGTTATTTCATCACTTATGCTTGACATTGGTCCTGTAGGGATATCAATTTTACCATTCACAGCATTGAGGTTATATCCATTATTGGTGTAAATCCCTGTCACAATTCCTGTATTTTCACCTTCTACATTTAGTGGAGTACTTGTATTGTTGTTAGTGAAAGAAAATTCTACGAGCAAGTTTGATGTGCCATTCCAGGCAAAAGGCGTATAAAACTGAAACCTGATTATACCAGCGTTTAGAGATTTAGTTTTAAAATTGACGCTAGTAAAATTATCAATATCAGGATCATTTCCATCTAAAGTAGTTTTATCCGTATGTTTAATTTTTACTTGTAAATACTCCGCATCAGCGCTACTGTTAATAATGTTCAACAGAATTCCGTCAATGTCACCGGCTGTAATTCCGGCTGCTGATAATTCTGATTCAGTATATAAATATTGCGACTTACCAGAATTATTATCTGTAGCCAATACATTTGGTAGGGATAGATTACCCGATCCAATTGTGCTTAAGGTTTCTGAAATCGTATTATCAATTTCAACTTGTTTTTGCCTGTATTGATAATAATCATAAATAGGTGTTTCAACATACGGGAAGGTTGTACTGGTGAAAGCCGAAATATAATATGAATTTGTGTAGCTTAGTACCGAATCAACTCTTGATGAATCTGTTATATAGGTATTACATGAATAATCCCATTCTCCACAACCGCGGTTTGTATTTCCGGGGATGGAGATCAGCCCATCTTTACATCTCATATTATAGAGCATTATTATTTTTTCATACGACTGAGTTGGGTCATCCGGAAAATCTATCATAGTATCTCTTATTCCACCGCCTTGCGTTTGAGTATAATTATAAGTTGGGATAATAATGGTGTCACCAACTGATTGAGCTAACATAGCGAATGAGAAAAAAGTGATGCAAAAAGTAGTAAGTGCTTTCATAAATGTTTTAATATTTAAAATGTTTATACCCTTTAGGAGCAGCAAAGATATTTGTTTTTTATAACAGTCGAAGCAGTTAATTTTTGATTTATATTTTTTAGCAGAGATTTATAAATGCATTATATTTGAAGTTTAGTCCTATTAAATTAAATTTAGTTAGTAGTGTGATAATAAAACATTGATAAAAGTATAGTTAGTCATATTAATTCGATGAGTATGAAAACCAGCAATTTTTTATAAAATTATTTCTGCCTTTGTTAATGGTGCTTAGCTTGCATAGTACATTAGGTTCTATAGCACAGGAATCCAACCCAATTCTTTCAGATACAGTTGTACCTGAATTAAAAATCATAAATATATCAGAAATTTCTATAAAATCTGGGGAAGTTTGGACTCAAACCAACAGGCTGTTGGAGACCTTGCTGACAGATGAGGAAATTAGAGAGATAGGAATTCTAAATGATTCATTAGTTGAGCTTGTGAGTAGTCTGCTTAAGTCTGATATGGCCCATGATTTGAGAACAAAGAATATTCGATACCTAAATAATAAAAGAGTTTATTGGAAGAAATTTAATGATGTACTGGAAATCCAGAAAACTACTCTAGCCTCTGATATTAAAAATTTAAATGAGTACAAAAATGATTTTGAGGATGAGATTCAGATATGGAAAAATACGAAAACAGCAATTCTGGAGGAAGGTACAGAACCCACAGTTATTCAGCGTGTTGTTGAGCTAATTTCTCAATTGAGTGGGGTAGTGGATCAGGTTCAACAAAAGAATGATAAATTACTTTCAATGTTAGATAGCACTACTGAAGAAGGAGTACTTTTAATTGAGCATTTAGATAGGATTGACAAAGCTATATCAGATAAGACAAGTGAAATATTTGTGCGTCATCAACCTTCATTTTTTGCAACTAAATATAATAATGAAGGCAATTGGGAATTTAGAGAACCTCTTATATTTTTCTATGAAATGGAAGTTGTTGAATTAGAGAAATACATGAAGGATAATATACCGCAAGTCGTATTTCAACTTGTGCTGATAATTATACTTATCATAGTGTTCAAGTTGATTAAGAATAGGTTGTTAAGGGCTGATACAGACGAGAGTGCTTTCTATAAGAAATTGCTTTTGAAAATATTTACTAGATATATTAGTGCTGCATTAATCTTGGGTCTATTTGCTTCAATCTTAATATTTGAGAACAGACCGGAGCTTTTCAAGGATGTAATTAGACTACTTGTTGTTGTACCACTTATTATTTTATCAATAACACTCGTATACAGAAAATTTTATAAGTATTTGTACTTGTTTGGTCTTGTAATCTACTTACAGTTTATTTACTTAGTATTGTAGTATCCCCCATCATAAGACAAAGCTAAGGTAGACATTTTTCTAAATTTCTTTCATTATGTCTATGATTTTGTGATGTTGACTTGTTG
>NYYH01000085.1 GCA_002686705.1 Bacteroidota bacterium | reverse complement strand
TAACCGAATGACAACAATAGTCTTTATCTTTCTCCTTTTTTCCTTCTGATGGTTTAACAATATTCAAACTTAAAACGTTTGCTCTTAAATTTGAATATGCAAACATAGGATGACAAAAAGAGTTTTACACGGGTTTAAGTTTAAAATCCAGGAACCCTGCCAGGTGTATGAGGTGCTTTCAGCTTATCGAGCTCTTGCTCCATTTCAACAAGCTTTTTGTTGATATTATTTAGTTCTATCAATACAGGAGGAAACTCTTCCATTAAAATATTGTAATTATTCTTTTGAGTACTTGTAGGGGCTGAAGTTGACTGCCAGGCGGACCAAACAATAGCATTTAATCTATCGCTTAATGGAACACTTTCTGGAGGCACTTCTTCTGAACTGGCCTTTGCTGCTGTGCCGTCAAACTTAAACTCAATATTATCGAGTTCTTGCTTTATTTGATGCATTTCATTTTTCAGGCTAACACTTGCATTGTCAACTGATTGTAATGCCTGTTGGATATAGGAAGTTTTTTCTGCAAGTTCATCACGATATCTCATAGTACCAGACATTACACGGTATAGTTCGGTAACTTTTTTGTAAAAAGTAAGAGCATCTTTATCAGAAGGAGCGGGTAATGTTCTGTTATTCAACACAACCGTATTAAATTCAACAGGCCCAGCCAATTCTTTTTGTTCACCATTGTAAAACATCGACATTGTAACCGTATATTTTCCGGGTAACGCACGAAGACTGGTTCCTCCACTTTTAAGAGGATCGAATTTATCGTTGCTTAATCTTATCGGCCTTGAACTCTTGTATCTCATATCCCAGTTAATCCGATTAATTCCGGTTGATGGCTTCTTATAAATATTTCTTATAAGATTCCCATCTTCATCCTTTATTGAAAAAACCAAATACGGTTTTGTTTCATTTTTTTCGGCGTCAAGAGTTGCTTTATCTGGTTGAGGAATTGGATTTCCTTCTTTAAATAATACTTTTTCCTTTTTAAGCCGTTTTGATTTAAGTGATTTTGGAACATCCTTTAGATAGTAAGTGAAAACGGCACCAAATTCAGGATTTTCTGCTTGATAATAACCAGCACCAGTTCCATAACGCCCACTTCCTGTTTTAATATACATTAGGGCATCCTTAACAGGGAATATGATTGCCTCTTCATTTTTAATTGTTTCTTCTGTTACCTGACGTAAAGGTGAGTAATCGTCAATTATATAAAAACCTCGACCAAAAGTAGCTATAACAAGGTCGTTTTCCCTTTCCTGTATAGCAATATCACGAACAGCTATATCTGGTAATCCAGACCCAAGTTTTACCCAATGACTTCCACCATCTACAGTAAAATAAATTCCAAATTCTGTTCCGGTAAACAATAAATCTTCTTTAACTGGATCTTGACTAATTGTATGTATTGATTGGTCTTCTGGAAGATCAGAAACTATTGATTCCCATGTTTGGCCTTTGTCGTTACTTTGTAATAAATATGGTTTGAAATCGTCACTTTTAATATTGTTAAATGAGGCAAAAACAACGTTCTCATTAAAACTTGACGGTAAAATATCACTAACATATGTATATTCAGGGACATCAGGAAAAGTGGAAATTTTCGTCCAGTTACTACCCCCGTCTTCACTTACCTGAATTAAACCATCATCAGTGCCAAGATATAAGAGTCCCTCTTTTACAGGTGATTCTGCAAAAGCAACAGTAGTTCCCCATTGTGATGTAGACACGTCCTTCGCAACAGCATCGGCTGGCCAAAATTTACCCATGACTTTAAATTGATTCCGGTCTTCATTACGAGTTATATCATCGCTGATAACTTCCCATGTGTTACCCCTGTCGTCACTTCTAAAAACTTTGTTTGCTGCAATATACAACCTTGTTCCTGAGTGTGGACTAAGAAAGAAAGGAGTATCCCAGTTCCATCTATATGTAAGCTCTCCTTTTTGAGGTACAGGTTTAATCTTTATCTTTTCACCAGATTTTTTATCATATCTATAAATATTTCCATACTGATATGCGGAATAAACGATATCAGGATTATCAGGATCAATTGCTTGCCAAAAACCATCGCCACCAAGTGTTACAACCCATTCATCACTTGCAACACCCCCGTTTTTAGTATTTTGAGAAGGACCACCCATACTTGCATTATCCTGGGTGCCTCCATAAACCCAATAAAAAGGCTCAGTATTATCAACATTAACTCTGTAAAATTGGGTTACCGGTAGGGTTGTTTTGTGAATATATGAATTTCCGGCATCCCAGCTTTCGTAGATACCCCCGTCGCCACCAATGAAAAAATGGTTTGTATTGTCAGAGTCAATCCACATTGCATGATCATCAACATGACGCTTTCTGAGGCCAACACTTTTCCAGGTCTTTCCACCATCAACAGAAACCTTAGTTCTCGTATCTAACGAATAAAGTTTATCTTTGTTAATAGGGTCACATACTAATTCACTATAGTATTGCCCGCTGCTGGAATATTTGTTTTGTTTGCTAAAAGATGCTCCTCTATTAGTAGACCTAAAAAATCCTCCCTTACCGTTTGAAGCTTCAAACATGGCATAAACGATGTTTGGATCAATAGGTGAAGCTACTATTTCCATACCACCTTTATCCACTTTCGGAATACCTTTTTCAAGCTTTTTCCAAGTAATACCTGCATCTGTTGATTTATAGAATGCAGATTCAGGCCCACCACCAATTTTACTAAACTGACGACGTCTACGCTGTTCGGCTCCTGCATAGATTACATCAGGATTACCTGCTTCGAAACTCAAGTTTGCAACTCCGGTATTTTCACTAATGAAAAGAACCTTCTCCCATGATTCACCCCCATCAACAGTTTTAAACACTCCTCTTTCTTCACCAGGGCCCCATGCAGAACCTTCAGCTGCTATGTACACAACATTTGAATTTCTCGGATCAATCAGGATTTCACCGATTTGTCGTGAATCTTTTAACCCCATGTTTTTCCATGAGCTACCTCCATCAGTTGTCTTATAGATACCATTACCATAGCCAAGTGCACGTTGGTGATTATTTTCACCTGTTCCGGCCCAAATCACATTACTGTTATTGGGATCCATTGCCAACGAACCAATTGCATATGTACCATGATTGTCAAAAACAGGTTTGAATGTAATACCATTGTTAGTTGTTTTCCAAATATGTCCTGATGCAACGCCCACATAATATGTGCTGAAATCATCAGGATTAACTGCAAAGTCGGCAATGCGCCCAGAAACGAATGCAGGGCCTATGCTTCTCCATTTGAGCCCACTAAATGTTGACGATGTCAACCCTTCCTTTTTTTCTTCGTCTTTTTTCTTTTTAGCTTCTGCAGTTGTTAGACCAACAACCAGAATTAAAATCGCAATAAGTATTTTTCTCATGATAAATTGTTTTTTTAAATTGTTGTTAAAAATATAAAATTTGAATTAACCAAAAGCAATCAAAGTCAATTAAATAGGCTGCTGGGGATTTAAGGGATTAAAATGTTTTTAACTTTCCGTTGATACATTATCAGACAAGACACTATCATTCACAATCACCTAACCCAAAATAACAATTCCATTTCTCATAACAAGTATTAAAACCAGTGATAATATTATCAAAAATATCACTAAAATCAAGTCAGATATTGAAGACCCATTGGTCGATACATATTTAAAATTTAGGTTTTCAGGTTTCTCTCTTACTAAAAATGGTATTAATAAAATTATTGCTGGCAAATTTGTCAAGATTAGCGAAATAGAAAAAAAATCAGCTCTTAATAAACCTGAAAGAATAACAACTAACAGCCAAGGGATTAATAGTATAGAAACAAAGAAAATTATTCGTAATTGTATCGAAATCAGGTTTTGAGAATAAAGAGAGTACTTGATCAGTTTTCCATTCATCATTCCAATTTTATAAAGAATAAATGCTAAAATAATAGCCATTATTATGAGATAAGTTGCATCAATATTCATTGTATTAACAACTTCAATAGTGCCAGTTTCAGTTTTGACATCATCAATCAATTCTCCAAAAGCTGAACTAAAAGCAATGATGTTAAGCCAAAATAGCAGAAGAATAACTGTTAGAATTTTTTTGTCCTCGACATCAGAACAAGTAGGAAAATAATTCCCAAGATAAAAGCCGTAAAAGGTTTTGAAAGAAATACAGTTATTATGGCATCCCGCGACCAACTATGGTCGATAACATTAGGTGGGAGGCTTACGCCTAATAGAGAAAAAGATGCAGGGATATCAAAATCATATGCAAAAAATAGAACAGAATAATTTGACAGGAAAAAAACAATGTAGTAAGCACAGATAGCTGATACAGTCGAAATAAAAAAAGTTTTCCAAAGATTAGTATAATCAGATTTTTCGACGTCTGGTTTTAGCACAACAATTTGTATAAATGAAAAATTGTTCTACAAATATAAGACACTGTTGTAATCAACGGCTAACTAATATAAATTAGGTAACTGTTAGAATAACTAATTCAGATTTGTTTTTAGTAGTTTTTTATTGATTAACTTCTTTATATCTGTAACAATCAACCATATGGTCGTTAACAATTCCAGCAGCCTGCATAAATGCATAACATATGGTCGTTCCAACGAATTTAAAGCCCCGTTTTTTTAAATCATTACTCATGGCATCTGACTCTTTTGTGCTTGCAGGAATTTGGACAAGATTTTTCCAGCTATTAATAATTGTTTTCCCACCCGTAAATTGCCAAATATATTTATCGAAACTACCAAACTCCTCTTGAACAGTTAGAAAAAGTTTGGCGTTAGAAATAGTAGACTTTATCTTAAGTTGATTTCTGATTATACCAGTATTCTGTAATAGTTCAGCAATTTTTTCTTCGCCATATCCAGCAATTATTTTTGCATCAAAACCACGAATAATTTTAGAAGTGAAACAATCTTTATAGCATAGTATCAAAATTGTAATGCTCATTATTGTGATTGATATATTTTTCTCCCACTAATCCATGTTGAGATTACTTTTGGGTTATCTTTATTTAATTTATCTTTAGCAATTGTGTATAAATCTTTATTATACACTACTATATCTGCATTGTAACCAATATCAAGTTTTCCATAATTACCTTCATCGTTAGTTGTTGCAGCACTTCCAACAGTAAACCCCTTAATTAAGCTTTTCATTGTTAATGGCGGGTGGTTATCTGGATCACCAGCTCCTGTCATTGCTATGCCCATTATTGTTGAAGGAGCAGCCAACTCAATTGGAGATACACTAAAATCAGTACTCATGCCAGTGGAAATTCCTGCATCAATAATTTTTTTTATAGGATAGCACTTATTCGCCTTATTTCCATAATATTTTGTTGTTTCACCTTCAATTTCCCAAAATCCCGGCTGAACTGTAGCTACAACGCTGCCGTTAAAATTCTTAATACGCTCAATTTGTTCATTTGTAGGAAAGGCAATATGTATAAGTGTATGAATGCTAGTTAGTTTGCCTTTTTTCGCTTTTGCAGCATCCAAGGCATTTAGTACAGCATCAATGGCATAATCGCCTTGTACATGGTAATGTATGTTGTGTCCAATATCGTTAACCTTTTCTACTATTCTATTAAGGTTATATTGTTTACCATATGAATCATCTGTGTAAACATAATATAAGCCATGGTTGCCAACCAAATTTTTATCTTTAGTCCATGCCTGTCCTGCGGCAAAAGCTCCATCAACAAAAAGTTTTAAACCACCATATTTCACCATTTCAGTATCACTATCCTTTAAACTCAGTGAACCATCAATTTCGTCAAGACTAGCAAAAGTGTACATGTAGTTTATTCTTACTGGTAGTGTATTTTCCTTTTCCATTACTCTGCAAATATTTGTTTTTAGCAATCTGCCAAATGGAGCACCCATTAAATCAACTATTGAGGTATAACCAAATGAGGACCATTGAGCAAGAGTTTTTTCTGCTCCTTTTTTGATTAAATCATCATTAATAAGTGGGAATAATATATTGCATGCAACTGCCATGGCCGATTCGCATAACATACCAGTTGGTTTCCCATTTTGCAAAACAACCTTTCCGCCAATTGGAATCGGTGTTTCTGATGTTAGTTTAGAAATAGCAATGGAAGCTGAATTTATTATACAATTATGGCCTAAAGAATCAATCAAAACAACAGGTCTTTCTCCAGTTACTTTATCTATTTTTGCTAAATCATCCAAAGACCAAGTTAAATAGTCATTAGGATAAAAACCAAGCCCAATTATTAGTCCACCCTTTGGTATATTATTGATAGTTTCAGCAATTTTTTTCGCAATTTCGTCTGCAGTTGCACAATTGAGAAGGTCAATTCCACCATTGGCGATACCTACTTCTACTATATGTACATGGCTGTCGCAAAAACCAGGATAAGCTATTGCCCCTTTTAAATCTATAATTGTGGCATTTTGATATTTTTCAGGATCTACACCTATTGCAGATACTTTACCACTTTTTACTACAATATTATTAGCTTTTCGCTCTTCATCAATATAAACGGTGCCATTTGTAAACAACTGCTCTTGTGATTTATTAATACTATTCATTTGGTATTTATTAAATGTTATTTTTTATACTTTTATATGACTTTGGTATTTGAAATGTAAATATGAAAAAAATCAATATCAGACCTCCAAAAGATGCAAATGAAATTTGAAGTGCAGTAATACGACTTTGAGTATTTGTTTTGATTAAACTCTTCTTTTCAGCATCACTATAATGTTTACTATCAATGAAGGTTTTTAGCTGCTTATCACTTACAAAAGGAATTGTTTTTGTAAGTTTAACTTTACTTGTTATTAGTTTTTCGGTAATCGGATCTTTAAGTATTCCATGCTTAATACTGTGGGTTAAAGACGAAATCATAATCAATCCAACTAATGCAATACCAATTGCACATCCAATATTTCGCATTGAGCCCTGGATACCGCCTGACTGAGCCGCGTACTTCTCATTTATACCTGATGTAACAATAACTCCAGCCTGTGACGAAAGAAGACCAGCAGCAGCTCCAGCTATAAAAATACTAGAATAAAATAATATACCTAGTGATGATGAGTTGATACTTAAAGCAAGCATTAAAGCTGCAAAAAAAGCAATCAAAACGCTCAGTTGACAAATTTTTCTAGGGTTAATATTTTTAATTACCATTGGTGTTCCAATTGAAAACAAGATGATACCAATAGCATTTATAGATAATATTAAACCCGTATGAAGAGCATTAAACTCTTTAACTACTTGTAGATATGTAACCAATACAAATGATAATCCTCCTGTCAAGAAAAATATTAGAGCAGTCATTATTAACCCTGCTCTTACCTGTTTAGATTTTATAAATACAGAAGGTAATAGAACCGTTTCTTGTCGCTTCTCGAGTTTAGATTCATACCAGATAAAAAATATCAGGAAAAGCAATCCAGTTATTAATGACGCCCCAATTGTAGTTGTATTCCAAACACTTATGTTTATCAACCCCAGTGTTATTAAAACAATTGCGATAGCAAAAAGTATAGTACCTATGTAGTCAAATTTTATTTTCACTTTTACCCTTGTTTGCTCATCAATTAGAAAGGCAGCAAGCAAAGCAATAACAAAAGCTATTGCCAACACAAAAAAAGCAATCCGCCAACCATAACTATCAATTATCCACCCCCCAACAATGGGTCCAAATGAAGATGCAACACCAACTGCTGCACCTAATGCACCAAATCCAATTGCTAAATCCTTTCCACTATAATTCGCCGGAATTAGACCAATTGCCGCTGGCATAGCAAGGCTTGCTCCCAAACCTGCTAAAACACGTGCTCCCCATGTAAAGGTTAGTATATCAGGGCTAACCCAAGCCATAATTTCACCTACAGCTAATAATAATAGACCAATACTCAATAACTTTTTCCAACCTATTTTTAAGCCTAGTAGTCCCCCGGACAGCATTAATGCCCCTGCAACCAATGGATATATTGAATTTGCTAACTGAATTGTAGTTACATTACTTTTAAAAGAAATAACCAATGCCGAAAGAGCATTAAACATTATTGAATTGTCGGTAACACATAAAATTTGAGTTAAGCAAATTATTAATAGAGGATACCATTTGGATTTTATAGTTAGAGAATTTCGTTTGCTTCTATTGCCCATATTAATTTTATTGCATGATACTAAAACAAAGATACTTTGTAATTATTTAGCAGCTCAAATCTAATAAAAAAAAGGACAGCTATAACTTTTCGTAAAAGCAATGGTTATCAACAATTTTGAGCCGATTGTTAACCGTATTTTTCACTAATTTTCTTG
>NYYH01000084.1 GCA_002686705.1 Bacteroidota bacterium | reverse complement strand
TGGATAAATTTTCAATTTCATGTTTTAGATCGATCGATATTTGACAATATGAATAATTTTTTTATTCTGGATAATTGGTTAATTTTGGTGATAATTTTTTTATATGGAGGAACATGAGTTCGACGAAATAAGACCCTACAATGACCAGGAGATTCGGTCAGCTATACCACGAATACTTGCTGATAATGCATTTCATCATATGATGGATTATCTATTTACTCCTGAGAAAAAGAAAATAGTAATATCAAATGTAAAGAAGGCAAATAACATAACAGAATTTCAGAGAGCTTTAACATTGGAAGCTGTACTATCAATTTTGGATAAAACAACAGAAGGAATTACCCACTCAGGATTTGAAAACATTAATAACCTCACAAACTATGTTTATCTAGGTACCCACCGTGACATAGTCCTTGACTCTTCGATACTTGGTCTGGTACATCTCATACTTGATTATAAAATTCCACAATCAGTCTGGGGTAGTAACCTTATGGTTTCACCATTAGTTGTTGATTTGGGAAAATCGAATCAAATGATTACAGTTTTCAGGGAAGGAAGCCCAAAAGAGCTACTTTTAAACTCTCAGCGCCTATCTACTTACATTAGGAAATCAATCGCTGAATTGAACAAGTCAGTTTGGATTGCACATAGAAAAGGAAGAGCTAAAAATGGATTTGATAAAACTGATGTCAGTATACTCAAAATGTTAACTTTATCAGGCGACACAGATATTAAAAGCTGGCTAACTCAACTAAATATTGTACCTGTGGCAATGTCTTATGAATGGGAACCATGTGATTCTATGAAAGTAAGAGAAATATATTTATCTATGGATTCTACGTATGTTAAATCTGATGACGAAGATCTCAACAGTATGATTGGTGGGTTAACAGGCGAAAAAGGAAGGATTCATCTATCATTGGGAACTCCAATAAATAATGAGATCCTGAAAATTGACAATCGAAATATTAATAATAATGAGTTCATTTCTATGGTTGCTGAGATAGTTGACAATCAAATTTACAATAATTACAAACTTTGGCCTTCTAACTATCTTGCTTATGACTTATTAAACAACTCAACTGAATTTAATAATAATTATAACGATGAAACTAGAGTTATTTTAGAAAACCGTTATGCACAAACAACAAAAATATCTCAACATGAAAATGATGATATTCGTAAGATATTCTTATTATTATATGCCAACCCATTAATCAACAAATTAAAATTGTAAGAATAGATGAAATATGCTTTAGTAACGGGAGGATCAGGAGGAATTGGGAGTGCGATATGTATCCGTCTAGCAACAATGGGCTATACTGTGCTTATTCACTATAACTCAAATATCTCATCATCTGAAAAAACACTTGAACAGATTGAAACCGATGGTGGAAAAGCGGAGCTAATACAATTTGATGTTACCAATAGTGAACAAATAAGAAATGTATTAGACAACTGGAAAGAAGAGCATCCTGAAGATTATATAGCAATACTTGTTAACAATGCTGGCACATCGAAAGATGCATTGTTGGTTTGGATGGAAGAAGATGATTGGAGTAGCGTTATTAATACAAACCTTAACAGCTTCTATTACATTACTTCTGGACTCATCAAAGATATGGTTATCAAAAAATGGGGCAGAATTATAAATATTGTTTCTCTATCAGGTTTAAAAGGATTACCTGGACAAACGAACTATTCTGCTGCAAAAGCAGGGATTATAGGAGCTACAAAATCGCTTGCTCAAGAAATAGGACGTAAAAATATAACGGTAAATGCTGTTGCTCCTGGATATATTAAAACTGATATGACCAAAGAACTTGATGAAAAAGAACTTAAAAAACTTATTCCAGTTAACAGGTTCGGTAAACCCGAAGAAGTAGCTGATCTTGTAGCTTTTTTAGCTGGAGATGGTGCATCCTATATTACTGGTGAGGTTATAAGTATAAACGGAGGACTATACACTTAATTATAGAATGAATAAAGTTGTAATAACAGGCATGGGTATATATTCAACTATTGGATATAACCTAGAGGAGGTCACTAAATCATTATATGAAGGCAAATCGGGAATAATTTTCGATCCTGCAAGGAAAGATCTTGGTTTTAGGTCTGCATTAACAGGCTGTATCGATCGACCTGTTTTAAAAGGAGTATTGTCACGAAGAATGAGAGTAGGTCTTTCCGAACAGGGTGAATATGCCTACATTGCTACAATGGAAGCGCTTAAAAATGCAAGAATTGACGATGACTTCCTAGATAAAAACGAAGTTGGAATATTTTATGGGAACGATAGCTCTGCTAAAGCCGTTATTGAAGCTGCAGATATAATGAGAGTTAAAAAAGACACTATGCTTATTGGTTCTGCTTCTATTTTCCAATCTATGAATTCAACTGTTACGATGAATCTGAGTGTAATTCTCAAACTCAAAGGCATCAATTTTACCGTTAGCGGTGCTTGTGCAAGTGGGTCACATTCTATCGGAATGGGATATTTTATGATAAAACAAGGACTACAGGACACTATCATTTGTGGTGGTGCACAGGAAATAAATGCATTATCGATGTGTAATTTTGATGCTCTCAATGCTTTTTCCATTAGAGAATCTACTCCTACTTTAGCTTCACGGCCCTTTGATCGAGACAGAGACGGACTTGTTCCAAGTGGCGGTGCTGCTACCGTAATACTAGAAAGCTATGAATCAGCCGTTAAGAGAGGTGCTCCGATACTAGGTGAAGTAATAGGCTATGGTTTTTCTTCAAATGGTGATCATATTTCAGTTCCTAATGTTGATGGTCCAGTTCAATCACTCAAGAAAGCAATTAAAGATGCTAATATACAACCTGACGAAATTGATTATCTTAACGCTCATGCAACTTCAACCCCTGTTGGTGACCTAAATGAGGCCAAGGCAATCTATAAAGTGTTCAACAAAGGAAGAGTTCCAATCAGCTCAACCAAAGGAATGACAGGTCACGAAATGTGGATGGGTGGCGCAAGCGAAATCATTTACTCAATGTTAATGGCTCAAAATTCATTTATTGCGCCAAACCTGAACTTTGAAAACCCTGATGAACACTCTGCTAAATTAAATATCATAACCAAAACAGTTGATCATAAAATTAAAACTTTCCTTTCAAATTCTTTTGGATTCGGTGGGACGAACTCAACACTCATAGTCCGAAAATTATAAGAATTAATTAATCCTTTTCAATATAAAGCAACTTTAGTATCCTTTACAAATTTTCACAAGATTTAATATAATAATTGCGAAAAAAATATTAAGTTTGTAAGCTGATTTACTATAAAATTGCGGCAATATAATGGGCGCTACGGAAGTTACTGAAAAAGTAAACGAATTTTTAATTGAGGAATTTGAACTGGAAGAAACTCAACTTGTACCCAGTGCATTAATGAAGGATAATCTTGATATAGAAAGTCTGGATTTTGTTGATATCGCGGTTATTATTGAACAAAAATTTGGGTTGAAGGTGTCAAGCGCAGACATACAAAAGATTATTACATTAGAAGACCTTTACAATTATATTTTGAATCATTCAAATAACTAATGTCACCCTGGAAAGGCAAAACAAAGGGTGGGTTAACCGGTTACCGGATTTTCATTTTTATATTAAAGTATTTCAACCTACGGGCAGCTTATTTACTGCTCTATTTTGTAGCCTTGTATTTTGTGCTATTTGCTCATAAAGCACGTAAACCTATGTATTATTATTTTAATTCTATAATAGGATACGGATTTTTTAAAACAGCGTACTACCTTTATCTTAATAACTTAACATTTGGCAAAGTAATAATAGATAAGGTTGTGCTAATGGCTGGATTACCAAATAAATTCAAGTTTGACTTTGATGGTGAGAAACATCTCCATTATATGTCCAAGAATGAGGGAGGGCTTATTATTAGTTCACATGTAGGTAATTGGGAAATTGCTGGTCATTTACTGGATAGAATAAAAACACCAGTTCATATAGTAATGCTTGATGCAGAACACAGAAGGATTAAAGCACTACTTGACAACTTTATGACCGATAAGAGCATGAACATTATTACAATTAAAGATGATATGTCGCACCTTTTCAAAATAAAAGAAGTATTACAGAACAATGAATTAGTTGCCATTCATGGTGATAGATTCTTGCCCGGCTCGAAAACGTTGTCATGTAACTTCATGGGGCAGAATGCCGAATTTCCTACTGGTCCTTTTTATATTGCTATGAAATACAATAAGCCTGTAACCTTTGTGTCTGCTATCAAAGAAACCAATACACAATACCATCTTAAAGCAACCAAGCCCAAAGTCTACGAAAATTCAAAGAGTATTATGAAAAGAGACAATGTATTGAGACAAATACTTGGTGATTATATTGATGAACTTCAGACAACATTACGCAACCATCCCGAACAGTGGTTTAATTATTATTATTTTTGGAATGAAAAGAAATAGGGAGTATGAATAACTATGGTTCCGATGAAAAGTCAGCTCTACAGGCAAAATTCGATGCACAGAAAATAGCCTTTGGTCCTATCATGTTTCAAGCTGCAATTGCTCTACGTAATCTAGGGATTCTTGAATATTTATTACAAAACAAGAAAAAAGGTGCAAATATTGAGACAATTGCTAGCGCGCTTAAAATTTCTGTTTACGGGATAAAAGTACTGTTAGAAGCTGGGCTTAGCCTTGAAATGGTATTAAAAAAAGATAATAAATTCTTTATCACCAAAACAGGTTATTTCATTCTAAGTGATGAACTTACCAAGGTGAATATGGACTTTGTACAGGATGTTAACTATGATGGAATGAAATTCCTTGAAGGTTCAATAATTAATGGTAAACCTGAAGGTCTAAAAGTTTTTGGCAACTGGGATACGGTATATGAAGCTCTATCGGCGTTGCCGGTGGAAGTTAGAAAAAGTTGGTTTGCTTTCGATCATTACTATTCCGATTTTGCATTTCCTGAAGTATTGCCACACCTTTTTAATTCAAACCCAAGGAATATTCTTGATGTAGGTGGTAATACAGGTAAGTTCTCAATATTTTGCGCTCAAAACATCAAAGATGTACACTTAACAATCCTTGATCTTCCGGGACAAATTAAGGATGCTAAAGCCAAAATAAAAGAAGCCAGACTTGAAGATAGGATATCTACAAAATCAATAAACTTACTTGATAATTCCTTAAACTTCCCATACGGATATGACATTATTTGGATGAGCCAGTTTTTGGATTGTTTCTCACAAGAAGAAATATTAGGTTTATTAATAAGATCAAATAAAGCACTTGACAAGGATGGTACTCTTTTTATTCTTGAAACATATTGGGATAAGCAGAAATTTGAAGCATCAACATATAGCCTTCACGCAACAACCTTATATTTTACTGCTATGGCTAATGGCAATAGTCAAATGTATCACTCTGACGATATGGTACGGCTAATTGAAAGTTCAGGGCTTTATATTGATGAGGTTGTTGATAATATCGGTGTAAGCCATACGTTATTTAAATGTAAAAAGAAAAAATCTGTGTAAATTCACAGAATATATAATATCAATATTTGAATATTAATTAATAAACAGCTAATCAAATGAAAACTATCGCAACAATTATTTTAGTTTCATGTCTGATAATATCGCCTGGATGGCTTTCTAGTCAGACAAAATGTAAAGTTTTAATACCGGCAATATCGACTACATACGAAGGTAAGTGTAAAAAGGGTTTAGCTAATGGACAAGGTACAGCAACAGGTATCGATACTTATGCAGGAAGATTTCGAAAAGGAGTTCCAAATGGTTTAGGAACCTACACCTGGGCATCTGGGGCAGAATATATTGGACAATGGGAATTTGGAGAACGGCAAGGAGAGGGAGTTTATAGGTTCAAATACAATGGTAAAGATAGTACTTTGGCAGGAATCTGGAAAGAAGACAGATATGTAGGTCCAGTTCCTGCAACACCAATAATTATGCATTCTCGAAATGTCCAAACATATTCATTGTTAAGGCAAAGTGATGGCAACAAATTAACCATAGAATTTTTTATGAATGGAGCTAATAATACTCTAATCGAAAAAGTTTCAATTATTTCATCTAATGGCTCATATCAGAACTATGGCGACAGACTTGTTTTTAATTACATTATGTATCCATGTACATTTAAAATCACATATGTCACTCCGAACAAAATGTTGACTGCAAAGTTAGATGCAGTATTTGAGTTTGAGATATTTGAACCCGGAAACTGGAATTTAAGACTAATAAACTAGGGAATAAAAAAACGGGCTGTTATAGCATTAATAACAGCCCGTTTTTTATTGGTTATTATTTTAATACTCATCTTCATTAAAGAAGAAGTCTTCTTTTGTAGGGTAATCTGGCCATAGATCTTCTATACGATCATATGCCTCACCTTCGTCTTCTACTTCCCTAAGGTTTTGAATAACTTCTGGAGCAGTACCTGTACGTATTGACCATTCTATCAACTCAATCTTGGTCGCTGGCCATGGCGCATCTTCAAGTTTTGATGCTAACTCTAAAGTCCAATACATTATCTTAATTTTTTTGCAAAAGTAATTTATTTTTGAAAAAACACAAATAAAATCAAGAAATGTTATTAAACCTTTAAACAAGGGGGTTCCAAAGTGTTTCTATGGTATTGTTATCCTTTCCAACTTTTCTGGAAAGAACGAATAAATAGTCTGACAGTCTATTGAAGTATGCTAATATTACAGGATTGACATTATGCTTTGTATCTAACTGAATTATAAGCCGTTCTGCTCTTCGGCAAATAGTACGAGCAATATGACAATATGAAACAATTGTATTACCACCCGAAAGCAAAAATGATCTTAAGGACGATAATTCTTTATTCATGAGGTCAATCTCATCTTCTAAAAATCGAATATCTTTCTCGGATATTTCAGGTAATGGTTTCTTATTTACTGAAGTATCACATGCGAGCATCGTCTCTATAGTAAACAATCTGTCCTGAATTTCAATTAGATCAGTCATGATCTTTTCATCAATATCCTGATCCCTAATTAAACCAATCCAGGCACTTAATTCATCTACAGTGCCATAGCATTCTATTCGTAAATCGTATTTTGGAACACGAGTACCTCCAATTAATGACGTTGTTCCTTTATCACCTGTTTTTGTATATATTTTCAGATCTTTTGCCATAGAGAAGTTTAATCAACTAACTATTTACTTCAGTCAAATCATAGTCTTTAATTGTTTTAACATCCATATTTACCTCATCTGATGCAATACGTCCATCTAGCATTCTGATAATACGATGTGCGTGTTTGGCAATATCCTCTTCATGAGTTACAATTATTATCGTGTTACCCAACTCATGAATTTCTTCAAGTAATCCTAGTATCTCTATAGAAGTTTTAGAGTCCAGATTACCTGTTGGTTCGTCAGCAAGAACGATTGATGGATTATTAACTAGTGCTCGAGCAACGGCCACTCGCTGTCGCTGCCCACCAGAAAGTTCATTAGGTTTATGATTCATTCGGTCAGTAAGTTGTACACTTTTAAGCGTATCTTCAGCCCTCTGAATCCTATTTGACTTATTTACACCAGCATAAACAAGTGGTAGCATTACATTTTCACGTGCGGTGGATCTTTGTAATAAATTAAATGTTTGAAAAATAAATCCAATTTCCCTGTTCCGCACCTCAGCTAATTCGTTATCAGTCATTTTACTAACATCCTGACCATTTAAATGATAAGTGCCTTCAGTAGGTGTATCAAGACAACCTAATACATTCATCATAGTTGACTTACCAGATCCCGAAGGTCCCATAATTGCGACGAACTCATTTTTATCAATGCGTATGTCTACTTCCCTAAGAGCTTTTACTGTTTCGGTGCCAACATAAAAAAACCGTGATATATTTTTAAAATCAATTATATTCTTTTGCATCTGTGATTTAAGTTTAAAAATTAATTAAATCGAAAAATAGTAAACTGTTTAATAATCTACATCTCCTATATAATATCTTATTAGTTAATAGCGTATAACAAAATCCTGTTTCTCAACTCCTTCGACAAAAAATATTATTCCGAACCAAAACAGGTCAATTGTAATACTTACTCTTCTATCATTCTTTATATACTCCCAGGCACTCTCCATACCTTTTGACCAGTGAATATCATCGAAAACAAATATACTATTTTCGTTTGAAAAATGAATGCATTGCTCAAAATATCTTAACGTGGGCTCTTTACGATGATTACCATCAAAAAAAACAAAATCTAACTTTTTAATCTTTTTTAATACGTCTTTTAATGTATTATCAAAATTCCCTACAGTGATATCAATATTAGATAATCCTAGTTCCCTGAATGACTCATTTGCTTTAGCAGCCAGATTGGCACAGCCCTCCATTGTTATCATATTACTTAAAGGGTTTCCGCTCTTAATGTAAGTAGAACTTATTCCGGCAGCAGTTCCAAACTCAAGTATGTTTTCGGGTCTATAAAATTTTGTGATTCTGTAAAGTAACTTTAGTCTTGATTCATTGAGTGAGCGCAGACGCACAATATTGCCAAGTTTCAGTATTTTAGTACTATATGCTTTTTTTCCAGCACCTACACCAAAATCAACGGTTTCAACAGGATCATTATTATCAGCCATTTTATTGCGGTGCTCCCATAAAATACTGTAATCAGTAAAGTCCTTTTTATCTCGTAATATATTGTTAATAAAATCGAATACAAATTGTGAATGTACCTTGTATCTTGTCTTCGCTTTTAAACGGTATTTTAAATACCTAAATAATAAAAGTAGTTTATTCATGTGCTATTGCTTGTGTTGTTCACCAATAACTTTTACAAATTAATACATATTATTGATATGTGATTTTATTTGCATAAAAAACAATTCTTGTGGCCTGATTTCCAAGGGTACGGTTTTTAAGTTTTTGATATCCATATATTAAAAAATAGTCTTTATACCAGTGCATTATATGATTGTTTTCATCTTGTGAGACTCTATCCTGAGGGAAATCAGTGCCTATTTTCATCTTAGATCTGTTAAGATCAATCGGACCTTCAATAGTTTGTGAAACAACGTAACCATCATTAACATATGCTATTGTAGTATAATTTTCATCCTCAAAAACTACTGAGTTTCGTCGGGTTGAGTAAGTTAGTATATTGTCAATTTCGAAATCATTATTCCATAATAACTTACCTTCGGGAGAAATACCAGCAATAATGACATCGTAAAATTTATATCCGCTAAAAACGTTATATGTATATGGATATGGTCTGCCGTAGAAATCGTAATCCATTCTCGTTTCTGTCCTGTAATAAGGTCTATATGCTTCAACTGAAAATAGATAAATATCATTCGTAGATTTAAATACTATTGGCTCGCTTAAATGAAACGAAGCTGATACTAATTGTTTACCATGTTCAGATTGTAAACTATCAGTTTGCATCTTAACAGTTGAAATATTACTTGGGCTGATTGCCCCCATAATATTATTAAAACCCATAAAATCATAATAGTAAAGTGATTTCTGCTTACCATCTTTGATTTTCAGGAAAAACATACCTGCACTTTTGGCTTCTCTTTCTTCCTCTATATCTTTAAATGATAATGTTCGACCGGTGATGATATCGTACGTTCCAAATATTAAAACATTATTATTTTTTTGAGGAACAAAAATATACTCTCTGAAATATTTTAATGCCTCTGTACCTTGAACCATAATTTCCGACAGTTTTCTACCATTAGGGGAAAAACTAATTATTTGATCTGATATATATCTTCTATCCTTATTTTGCTTTAGCGCAACATAGAAAATGTTACTTTCCTCGTCTGCGTGCAGAGCCTCAATATACCCTGGTACACCTTCATCTACATGAATAGGTTGCACATCTCCATTATTAAGATTTACAAAAACAAGGTCGGTTTCGTGCTTTTTTAGATTTAATGCAATACAAGCTGTATTTCCAATTATGTCGAAACCTGCTATCTCAGACTTTAAGGGTATTGAACCCGTGATGCGTGAGAAAGATTGTTTTTTAATATTATAGGTTACTATCTCATAAAAACCATATTCAAACCTCTCTCGATTAATATTTTTAAATAAAAAGTAAAGGTTTCCATTTTTATTCTGTGAAGAAATAAACTCGATCTTATCAGAGAGAGGTACAAACTTCAACCAAAGTTGTTTAAGATCTATATCAAACAATCCAAAATACCATTTTCTCAATTTCTCTTTGTTAACCTCCTTACTTTCGTAGAAAATTAACATTCCTTTATCATTCAGTGTTTCAACATGGAATTGTTCAACATTTATATCAGAAGGAACCTCAAGTCTTACTGCATCTAGTTTTTGAGTATAACCAGAATAGGCAGAAATCAATAAAAAGAGCAATAATAATTTGTTAAACATTTTCCAATCCGTTTATTTATTTTGTAACGGCTAAAACCTGATAAAATTACAAAGAAAGCAAAAACCCTGCCGACAATATTGTGCTAACAGGGTTTCATAAATCACCAAAGAACATACTATCGTACTATAAACTTACCGATAGATTTAACTCCATTAGTACTGATAGTTTCAACGATATATAATCCTCTATTAAGTATGTCAATATCAATTGTATTATTTCCCAAAATAATTCCCCCATCAATCATTAGCTTACCTGTAATATCAGTTATCTTGAATAATCCCGATTCCTTTACTTCTATATTAATTTTATTTGAGGCCGGGTTCGGATAAACATTAAGTTTTGTAAGGTTTTTATCACTTATTCCTGTACTTAAAACACCTAGTACTTCAGCATTATCAACTTCCCAGGTAGCAGCGTCACTTGCTGTGCTATTATATAAGAATGCTATATAAGTAGAGTTACTTGCATAAGCAGAAATATCACCTATACCAGCATCATTAAACGTCCAACTACCTGGATCGGGAAAAGTGTAATCACTAGTAATATCTTCCCACGTTCCTGTATTAGGATCACTAACTCCATCATAATCTGTTGAAATCATAATAAATAAATCTTCATTTGATCCATAATTTCGGGCATGGTCAAATCCAAATGTAATATCAACGAAACCTTCAAGATCAAGTGATGGGGAAATTAACCAGTCTTCATTAGGAACAGGACCTCCGCTATATCCATTCATCACTGCACATCCAGGTGGATTGCCATATATATCCGACCACTCCCAAACCTGATCTCCGATAACACTATATTGAGTCCAGTTTCCAAGTCCTAAAGAAAAGGTCTCTTTATTAATTACTGTAATATTTGCAATAGAAGCATTTGCAACAGGGGGAGTTCCATCGGTTTTATAATCGATATTGGAACCAGCATTTGTATAGGGGAATATCGTAAAAGAGTATGAACTATTTGGCTCAAGTCCGGCAAATAAGTATTCACCAACACCATAGCTAACATTTATCGCTACTTTATCATCAGACCAATCAAGATCATTTTCAACAGGAATACCATCAACTGGAACATCAAAACTTGTTGTTATCTCTTTTTCACCTAGTAACAAATATCCTATTGGAAGTTGGGCTCCAATTGATTCTGTCCATGAAACATTAATGCTTAAGCCAGATGCTGTAGCTGCAAATATAGCTGGATAATTTGAGGGTTCCGGATCAACTGCACCACCAAGCGACTGTCCGTTATTTTCCAAACCTGGAGTTTCTGAAGCTGGTGGTTGCCATATAAAGTCAGAATAAGAACTACCTGAGCCCATTAATTGCAATGACTCACCAATAGGTGTACCACTGTCTTCCATTACACCAATATCAGTAGATGTTTGACCAACAGCAGGTCCGTCAGTGGCCAATAACTCTCCTTCATAGCTTAAGAATTGTCCTGAAATCACTGTACCCTGATACACTAAAGCTATACCATCAGGAGCACCATTTTGAATACTTGAAGGATACCATGTATAAATAGTGAAGTTACCCACACTTACTCCAGTTGTAAAGTTATCCATCGATTGACTATCGTAAACCCCTCCATTATTTCCGTTATACAAATACACACTAAAATCTGACAATGAATAACTACCCGGGTTCTCAATTACGATTTCTAAGAACTCCCCAACATCCGTACCTGAGTTATCATAATGTAACTCGTTTAACCAGGCATTTTGTGCCATAATATTTAAACTTCCTAGGAATAAAACTCCCAGAAATAATATTGAAACTTTGTAAATCCTTTTCATGAGCATAAATTTAAATTAGTAATTTTTAGACAAATCCAGTTAACAAATCAGATAATCACTGATTAAGTCATTATCTGATTTGTCAATTATTTAGATAAACTATTCAAAAAACTATCTAACAATAAGTTTTTCGATAATTTGCACATTAGATTTTAAATCAATAATTCGTATCAAATACATACCCTTTTGTAAATCTGATACATTAATATTAATAGATCTATTAGTAACGTTTCTATAAACTTCTTTACCTGTTAAATCCATAATGACAATTTCAGCAGTAATATTATTCTCAAATTCAATGTGAAAGACTCCATCTGTTGGATTTGGATAAATACTAATATGATTCGCTACAACTTCATTAATATCAGTTACAACAACTGAAACCACGTTTGACGGATCTGATTCACCATCATCATAAACAGCAGTTACATAATAATCGTGAGAACCAATTGTAGGCTCAGGATCGTTGTATTCTGTTACCTCAACAATTGTAGCATTAATTTGAATATCGTCGCGATATACATTATAACCAAGAAGGTCATTAATTACGTTACGATCTATTTGAGAATTTTGATTAGGAATAGCTGCAGGTGTTGCAATGTAGTTAATACTTTTCATTGCTTTGCCAACTATTGGGTTAACTGCATTATACACAATTGCTGACTTGGAAGCTCCTACATAAAAATCGTCAACAAGCAATATAAATGCATCGTTTGACACACACTGGATTGCTAAATAGATACTTTGCCCAGCGTAAGGAGCTAAGTCATAGAAAAACTCAGTCCAATCATCAACTGGTGCCTCTTCATAATCTCCGGGGGAAATAATAGTAAAATCGCTGGGACTAACTCCGCTTGTAGAAACTCCAACCCTAAATCTTTCAAGGCCATAATCAGCAGTGTAAGATTTTGCCCAGAATGAGACTTTATATCCAGTCCCGATCCCAACCAATGGTGTTATCAACCAATCATCATTAGGTGGAGAAGTCGCCGCAAAACAAGCTGCAATCTTATCACCGGAATGTGGAATAATATCGTCAACCGGTGGTGTTGTTTGTGATGGATTAAAAATAATAAATGCTTGTTCAGCAAAGGCATTCGGCCAATCAACACCAGTCATTCCATAAGTTGTACTTAAATCAACATCTACGTTAGTCCATGGCAAAAACTCAAGTACGAAATCATCGTATGATTCAAAATCATCCTCAAAACCATTAGTTACAGGGGCATTCCATGTTAACTGAACATCATCATAAGGCCCTACAGTTGCCTCCAGATTTGTTGGAGGAGCGAAGTAAACTACTTCAATATAGTCAGGATAAGTCACTTCTGCATTATTAGTTCCATCTGAGATATATAGGGTTACATCCCAGGTTCCTAGTTCGTTATAGAAAATCTCAGGAGGTGTCTGACCGTTATATGTATCAGGAGTTCCTCCTTCAAATGTCCAAATCCATTCAATAGGATCTCCAATACTCAAATCAGTGAACATTACACTTTCATTTAGGCTTACAGTTGTATTATCAGCTTCAAAAGCAGGAAGTAATTCAACCTGACAGGCAAATCCAGGTGTTGCATAAATTGAATCCCCTTCAGTATTAATCGCAGCAAAATTTACAGAATGAGTCCAGTTTTCCGCAATTGAATTATCCGCATCAGGATTACAAAGAGTAAGTGAAGGACCATGACCATCAGCTAATGTATCCCAAGGTAGAGAGTCATCATAGGTTAATGAGTCAATTACGTTTGCAAAACTATCACTTAGCTCTATCAATTCACCACTATTGCTTAACGCACCACCAGTCCATTGATAAGCATCTACTCCAAAGGTACTCAACATTGCATCCGAATTAATTGAAACAAGTAAATAACTATCTGGTAACAGATCAACATTTGGGAACGTGTAATCTACTCCAGCAGTAAACATAAATCCATCAAGATTAACAGTTTCTGCACCATTATTATAAATCTCAATGAACTCAAGCGAATCATTACCTGATTCAGGTGGATTATACATTATTTCAGTAATAACAATTTCTGGTATAACGTATCCTTCAACAATTGTGAAATAGTCATCACTTTCATCATATGGAGTATCATCATCAATATTTGTTATAAGTATCTTATAATCGCTTGCTGGATCAATGGTACTAAATACATTCCATGCAAAGGTTTCTGTCGATACAGGTAAGTTTGATACGAGCATAATTGGATCATATCCATCTCTAATTAGTTCTATTACAATATTACCATCCCAATCCTCAACATCCCATGTAATATCATAAGTGGAATTAGTTTCAATAGTCTCACCACCATTGGGTGCAGTTATGGCAATTGGAAAGTTAATTGCTCCTGGGGTTCCGAGATCTTGTTGACTTGGCCGCCAACTTTCAGCTAATGCATTATCTAGGTCGGGTTGAATCAATGACAATGTTGGTCCGTTTCCATCCGGTTCAGTTGGCCAGGGACTGCTATCATCATATGTCACAATATCGACCAATAATCCATTATTATTCCAAATCCTAACTGCATCACCTCCATTGTTAAGAGCAAAATTACCTGTTCCATCAAAATCAGGGGTAAAAGGAAATGCTCCTCCGGTAGCTATTGAAATCGTAAAATATTCACCTGGAGCTACACTATATCCAGCAGGTATGTAAATATGTGTATGCGATGCATCCTCATCACAAACATTCCAGTTCTCCAGGTTAATTGTTTGATCAGTATTGTTATATAATTCAATCCATTCCTCATCGGTACCAGGAGAATTATACATAATCTCATTTATTACTATATCATCAACAGCAGGTATAGTCCAAATCAAAGTTTGAGGAGTCTGATCAGGGTTAGTAAACTGCCAATTTCCAGCAATCCAATTACTTTCACTATCATTTACTCCCCATTCCCAAGTATTTGTACCACCATCAACAACAAGATCTTGCTGACAGGTCCATATGTGGTCATCGGCAATAACATCACCGTGCGTACCATCATCATAAAAAGGAGAATGTTCAATGCCGCCACCCCATGAAGGATCGTATTGACCACCAGCATCCCAGCTACCTTTTAAGAAGAATCCATCATAATTCATGCTTGCAGTATCCTCAACCATGAAAGTAAAGAGGTTCGTCGGAGGAGGTGGTCCGGAGATAGTTGTAATATTATTGGGGAAGTCATAAGTAAAAGTAGTTGAATTAACACCATCAGTCACAAATCCAACATTTCCACCAGTACTTTGATCCCAGTTATTATTAAGAGTAACTTTTCCTTCCCAGTTACCTGCAGGAATTGTTAATTCCAATGTGAATATATCATCACCATCAGGGTCAGTCATTTCACCCATTAATTCCGTAGGATCCCAATCATTACCCCCAATTTGCGAAAAGAAGTTGCCTGCCATAACAGGAAGTGTATGAGTAACAAGGTCAGCTGTAATATTGGCCTTCCACGTTACATCTTCGGTTCCTGTTAGTATAACATGCTGGTTAGTACTTGGATAATTTGGAGCAGACCAATCATCTCCTTCAAGCACTTTATATTCATGATCACCAGCGCCAAGTGATTTAACTAATTCATACAAACCATTTGCATTTGGAGCCATAACATAATCCGGATCGGTAGTATTCCAGCCGTTCATTGAACCAACAATACGTGCTTCAGCAGTAAGGATATCGCCTGTAATTTCTATTTCATCAACATCCCATCGCCTTGGTGAACCACTACTTAGATATTGGAAAGCAATATACACATCGGTACCTGCAATACCAGATAAATCAACGGAACCTGATGAGGCCCAAGTATCAGCTGAAGCTGCGACCGTAAACGTTAAGTCAGTCCATGTAGCTTGAGTTGGATCACCACCTGTATAATCTGTTGAATATTTCAGAGTTAATTCTGTCTCATCATTGCCATATTTCCATGATGTATAAAATACCATCATTTCGCTGCTATAACTATCTAGGTTAAGGGCAGGAGAAATCAACCAGTCATTACTAGGAACGTTTTCATTAAATCCATTCATTTCGGCAAAATAAGTTGTTCCAAGAGCTCCACCATAATCAAGGACTGTCCAATCTTTATCGCTGGCAACATTATACGTGGACCATGTTCCAAAATCACCAGTTTCAAAATCTACTGTATTAATGGCAAAAGCAGTAGTGGCAGAAGCCTCAGGTGCAGATCCATCAGTTTTGTAATCCACATTAGCACCGGCATTAGTGTAAGGATATATTTCACAATAATATGTTGTTACTGATGATAAGCGATAGAAAGTACTTGCCTCATCTCCAAAAGAAATATTTAAAGCACCGGAGCCATCAGAAATATCGGTATCATCAGCTTGAAATACACCATCAGTTGGAGCAACAATATTATTCTGGTCACTAATCAACACAAGATAAGCAGCAGGTAATTGTGCACCCGTAGCATCGGTCCAAGAGTTATCTATGACTAAACCAGTTGCCGTAGCAGTAAAGTTAGTTGGATAATTAGTAGGCTCAGGATCCAAAGCTCCACCTAAGGTCTGACCGTTATTTTCATTTCCCGGGGTTTCTGCAGCTGGTGCATTCCATACGAAATCAGGATAAGATGTTCCGGATCCAGATAGCTGAAGAGATTCTCCTATGGGTGTACTACTTGTCTCAGCAACACCAATATCGGTAGATGTGAGTCCATTAGCAGGACCATCAGTAGCAGTAAATGTTCCTTCATAGCTCAAAAATTGATTGCTAATTACGGTTCCCTGGTATACTAAGGCTAAACCATCAGGAGCACCATTTTGGATACTTGAGGGATACCATGTATAAATGGTAAAGTTGCCAACCGTTGTTCCAACAGTGAAGTTATTCATTGATTCATTACTATACGTAGCACCACTGCTACTGCTCCCATTGTACAAATACACTTCAAAATCTGAAAGCGTATAACTGCCAGGGTTTTCAATTACAATTTCTACAAATTCTCCAACATCACTACTCACATTGTCATAGTGAAGTTCATTTATCCAAGCATTTTGCCCAATTCCGAAAAGAGTTACGGATATTAATGCCAAACTCAAAAGTATTTTTTTTTGCATAGCTTAAAATTTAATAATAATTAATATTTCTTTTGAAAAACCCACCTCTGTCTTGAAGCTAGATTGTAGATTAATAAACTATTAAGTTATAAGGATATTAACTGCGTTACAACAAAGGAGCATCGAAACTAATAAAAAAAAAGTTGCTTTGGTTAAAAATCAGCGATAAAATTATTAATAGAAATTAACAATAACAAAAAAAGGCCGTGTAGAAATATTACACAGCCTTTAGAATTTTGATAATTATTACTTATCTATTTATCATCAACCTCTTCAAAGTCAACGTCAGTTACTTCATCATCACCTTTTTCAGAACTTGTGTCTTCTGTACCTGCATCACCTTCAGGTGCTGCTCCCGGCTGTCCTTGAGTATCTTTATACATAGCCTCACTAGCAGATTGCCATATAGTATTCAGCTTATTCATTGCAACATCCATTGCTGTAATATCCTGGCTTTTATGCGCAGTTCTAAGCTCCTCGAGTGCTCCTTCAATTTCAGACTTTTTATCAGCAGGAACTTTATCGCCATATTCCTTTAACTGTTTCTCAGTTTGAAATATTAAGGCATCACCTGCATTCAGTTTATCAACTCTTTCGCGTTCAGCTTTATCTGCATCTGCATTAGCTTCAGCTTCTGCTTTCATCTTTTTAATTTCTTCATCAGACAATCCTGAAGAAGCCTCAATTCGAATGCTTTGCGATTTGCCAGTAGCTTTGTCTTTTGCACTTACATTTAATATGCCGTTTGAATCGATATCAAAAGTAACTTCAATTTGTGGAACGCCACGAGGTGAAGGAGGAATGCCATCAAGATGGAATTTACCAATACTCTTATTTTGATTTGCCATTGGTCGTTCACCCTGCAATATGTGGATCTCAACCGATGGTTGATTATCAGCTGCGGTTGAAAATGTCTCTGATTTCTTAGTCGGTATTGTAGTGTTTGCTTCAATCAGCTTTGTCATTACACTTCCCATAGTTTCAATGCCAAGGGTAAGTGGAGTAACATCAAGTAACAATACGTCTTTTACTTCACCCGTTAATACACCACCTTGAATAGCAGCTCCAAGAGCAACCACTTCATCGGCATTTACACCCTTTGAAGGATCTTTAGCAAAAATTTTCTTAACTATTTCCTGAATAGCAGGTATTCTTGTAGAACCACCCACCAGAATTACCTCATCAATATCAGCTGCATTTAAGCTTGCATCTTTTAACGCTTCTTTACAAGGTCCTATGGTTTCTTGAAACAATGAATTAGCTAACATTTCAAATTTTGCCCTGGTAAGTTTTTTAACGAGGTGCTTAGGCACTCCATCTACAGGCATTATATATGGAAGATTTACTTCTGTTTCTGTAGTACTTGATAATTCAATCTTTGCTTTTTCAGCAGCTTCTTTTAAACGTTGGAGAGCCATCGGATCCTTTTTCAAATCTAGACCTTCATCTTTTTTAAACTCTTCTGCTAACCAATCGATTATTACCTGATCAATATCATCACCTCCGAGGTGAGTATTACCATTAGTAGATTTTACCTCAAATACTCCATCACCTAATTCAAGGATAGAAATATCAAAAGTACCTCCACCAAGATCGAATACTGCAATCTTAGAGTCATCTTTTTTCTTATCGAGGCCGTATGCTAAAGCAGCAGCAGTTGGCTCATTAATTATTCTTTTTACAATTAATCCAGCAATTTCACCAGCTTCCTTAGTTGCCTGACGTTCTGAATCGTCAAAATAGGCGGGAACAGTAATTACAGCTTCTGTAACTGTATGTCCAAGATAATCTTCGGCTGTTTTCTTCATTTTCTGAAGAACCATTGCTGAAATTTCCTGTGGTGTATACAAACGGTCATCAATCTTAACTCTAGGTGTATCATTATCACCTTTCACTACTTTATAAGTTACCCGTTCAATTTCTTTGGTCATTTCTTTAAACCTGTTACCCATAAAACGTTTAATAGAGTATACCGTTTTTGTAGGATTTGTGATGGCCTGTCTTTTTGCCGGATCACCAACTTTACGCTCACCATTTTCAGTAAACGCAACAATGGATGGAGTTGTCCTGCGACCTTCGCTATTAGGAATAACAACAGGTTCGTTACCTTCCATTACAGCAACGCAAGAGTTGGTTGTTCCTAAGTCTATTCCAATTATTTTTCCCATGATTTTATTAATTTAAATTTTCAATATTTTTATATGGATTGTTTGTCAATGATTATGCCAAATTAAGGAAAGTAATAACAAATGTGACATCTGGTGACAAAAAGGCAGCCAAGATTTGTTTGTAAAAAGCTAATAATAGGGGTTGTTAATTTCACCTAACTCCTTCGAATATTCATTAAAAGTGGCTGCCGATGATAACTTCCGAGCAATGGGTGGTTTTAAGATAACTCTATTTGCTTTTAAACTTGAATCCAAGGTTGTAATGCTCAATCAGGTTCCTTTCAGTAGTAACAGATAATCGAATGTCCTTGACAATTGTGTGGCGGGAAGCAAACACTCCTGTACCTCCTTCTATATTTGAGTAAACTGGAACTTCTTCTAACAAACTACCCCCAGCAGAATTAATATCTAGATATGTAGCAAGCACTTGTGAACCACAAGCTATTGTTATGTTTACATTATCAACCCATCTCTCTACATTTGGAATTGGTTCTAGTTTACTTTCTAGTAGACTGTAAAAACCCGGCCCTGAATAAGTTTTTTCAAGATCCTCTCCCCCATCAATTGTTTTCGAATTTACAATACCAAGAAACCAATCAACTGATTTACGAAGTGTATCCGCATACCCTGGTGCGAGTTCAAGATAATTGAATCTTAAAGATACCTCATAACGCTTTCCATTTTTTGTAGAACTCCATTTTATACTACCATCTGAAGTTTCTGAGAAAACTATTCGATTAACCGGACTACCCACATGAAAATCATCAACAAGATCTGAAGAAGCAGTTAATTGCTCATTAGTTTTATTAATAACCAGAGTGTAATTAGCGTCCTTATCAAGGGTGGCTACCGCATAATATACTAATTGATTAGGTGAGTAAAAAGGATTAAGGATGGTTGTATCACCAGCTTCGTTAATTACAGTATCTGTGATAGCTTTATTATGAATAGTAATTGTATCAAAAACAATAGGATCGAGTTCAGTCCCATTCTTATTTCCAACTAAGTTTACATCCAGTTTATAAGGGTAATTACTAGAATCTGGGTTTTGGGCTATTAGAAGAGCATTACCTGGTCCGGTAAATGCTTTTGTGATTTTTACCCAGGTTGTGTCATCACTAATATCAATTAAACCATAAACAATGGTGACATCTTTATAGTCAGCATAAATATCAAAATCAGTGCTACAGTTATTAAAAATTATCAGGCTCGAAATCAATAAAAAAGGAAATATAATTTTCTTCATCTTTGGCATATTCTACATAATGAAACAAACGATCAAAATTAACAATTATTATTTATTCGATTCTAGTTAATTTTTCGAAAATATTATAAAAACATCATTCAACTACCGACCAGTACAAAACAATTACATCAAATTATAATATCCATAATTTGTCTAATAATGACATATATAAATGAAATGAAAATTTGCAATAATCTATTTAATCACCCATGTATTTCCACTATTTAGTAGTTCATCAACAGAACTCCAAGGTGATGTTTCTTTTGCATGCTCAACTGACTTCCAAACCTTTTCTTCAAGGGTTTCAGCTTTTACAGCCCTAATTACACCTATTGCGGTAGGTAGTTCAGGTGGTGACATACTTGCAAGCATCATATGGATACCTGTTTCAGTAGTATAAGGATCATGAATCAGAATATCGTCAATAGTAATTCCATCTTTTCCAAGATCAACTGCCTTTAGTTTTGTACGATCTAATACTATACCTTTTTGATTATCTTTTCCATAGAGCATTGGTTCCCCCGCTTCAAGTATGAGTTGATTATCTTCTTTAGTCTCTTTACTTGTTATCAGTGAGTGGATCTTATTTTGGAAAATGACACAATTTTCAAGAATTTCAACAATTGAAGTGCCTTTAAATTTAGCCGCTTCCTTAAAAATTTTAGACATCAGTTTAAGGTTTGTGTCAGGTACTCTGGCAAAAAACTTACCCTGTGCACCAATTACTAGTTCTCCAGGATTGAAGGGATGTTCAAATGTGCCCTGTGGTGACGTTTTTGTTTTTGATCCCATTGGAGTTGTGGGTGAATACTGTCCTTTTGTAAGTCCGTAGATCTTATTATTAAACATTAAATAATTAATATCAGGATTACGCCGGGCAATGTGAATAAAATGATTACCACCGATTGCCATTGAATCTCCATCTCCAGAAATCATCCAAACACTCAACTTAGGATTTGTTAGTTTAATACCTGTAGCCAATGCGGCAGCTCTACCATGAATTCCATGTATACCATAAGTATTCATATAGTATGGAAACCGAGATGAACAGCCAATTCCTGAAACAACTACGAAATCTTCTTTCGGTATTCCAAGTTCAGGAAAAACATTCTCGACAGCACGAAGTATGGCATGATCGCCACAACCCGGACACCATTTCACCATCTGGTCACTTTCAAAATCTTTTTTTGTAAGTATGCTGTCTTTTGTTTCTACTATATCATTCATTAACTTAGTCTTTTAGAAGTTCATTGACCTTGTCTACAACTTCAGTTACCATAAAGGGTAGTCCTTGAATTTTATTATATTTTTGGAATGAAAATTCAGGGAACTGAATGCGCAAATAATTAACAAATTGTCCCATATTAATCTCACAAACAACTATCTTCTTATATCTTGAAAATATATCTTTTGTATTCTTTGGTAGTGGAAAGATGTATTTAAAATGTGCCAGGGAAACAGATTTGCCTTCATTAATTAGCTGATCAATAGCTGTAAGCATAACTCCATAGGTACCACCCCAGCTTACAACGAGAAGATCTGATTCTTCAGCACCAAACACTTCCTGTTCAGGTATATAATTTGCAACTCGCTTCACTTTATCCTCTCTAAGGATACTCATACGTTCGTGATTAAGAGGATCCATCGAAACATTTCCTGTAATATCCTCCTTTTCTAAGCCACCAATTCTATGTCTTAGTCCTTCAGTACCAGGCAAAGCCCACCTTCTACTAAGCTTCTCATCATCTCTTGCGTATGGTTTATAAGTTTTGTCATTCGCCTCAACTATAGGAGGCTTAATTTCTGGAAGATCCTTAACCTTTGGTATTTTAAATACTTCAGAACCATTTGCTATTGATCCATCAGTAAGAAGAATAACTGGCGTCATGTGCTCAAGGGCCAACTTTGAAGCATTAAAGGCTGAGTAAAAACAATCAGATGCACTTGATGCAGCCAGAATTATCACAGGAGCTTCACCATTGCGACCATATAATGCCTGCATTAAGTCACTTTGTTCAGATTTTGTTGGTAGCCCAGTAGATGGTCCACCGCGCTGAACATCAACAATTACAATTGGTAGTTCGGTCATAACTGCCAGCCCAATGGCCTCGCTTTTAAGTGAAAGACCAGGTCCGGATGTGGTAGTTATCGCTAAAGCCCCTGTAAAGCTAGCACCAATGGTTGAAACAATTCCAGCAATCTCATCTTCTGCTTGAAATGAAATTGCATTAAACTCTTTGTGTTTCGATATCTCCTGTAATATTTCAGAAGCAGGCGTTATTGGATATGATCCAAGGAATATGTTACAGTCAGATCTCTCTGATGCAGCTAAAAATCCCCATGCAGTTGCTAAGTTACCAGTTACGTTCCGATATTTACCTTTATCAAGAAGAGCAGGTTCAACTTTATAAGTATTAGCAAAAGCCTCAATGGTGTCACCAAAATTATAACCACTTTCCAAGACTAATTTATTAGCCTCAATTATTAACGGATTAGTTGCAAACTTTGATTCAAAGAAAGAATATGTTTTTTTGTAATCTCTGTTAAACATGTAAAACACAATCCCAAGGGCAAACATATTCTTTGATTTTTGTGCGGTTTTATTATCCAGGTTAAGGTCTTTAACGGCTTCACGAGTTAATGTAGTAAGTGGAGCCTGTATAATTAAATGCCCGGATAATGAGTCATCAGTTAGAGGATTTGTGATATAACCAGCTTTTGCAATATTTTTTTCGATAAAAGCATCAGAATCAACTATGATAATTGCTTCATTGGTAATCCAACGCATATTGGCTTTAAGAGAAGCCGGATTCATTGCAATAAGAACATCTGCTAAATCACCTGAAGTGTGAATATCAGTATGCCCAAAATGAATCTGAAAACCAGATACTCCAGCAACTGTACCTTGTGGAGCCCGAATTTCTGCAGGATAATCAGGAAAAGTTGCAAAATCATTCCCAGCAAATGCTGTTGAATCGGAAAATAAGCTTCCAGTTAGTTGCATTCCATCTCCAGAATCACCTGCAAATCGTATAACAGCATGGTCTAACTCGACGACTTTATTTTTCTTTGATGCCATCTGTGCATTAAGTTTAAAATAATGGTCAAAAGTAACTTTATTTATACTCGTTCAACTTATAATCTGTGATTTTTTTACCAAAAATAACTGCTTAATTTAAGATATCTACTCAATATCTTTAATGCCTGATCTACTGCCTGTTAGATAAATCACGATATCAATTAACCCCTTACTTATTCACAGTTCGTAATTCGACAGTATTATAATTTTTAATTTACGTAGACATCTTTTGTAAAATATCGGTTCAAGTCATCAAAATTTACTAAAAATCTGCCTACTTTTTCTGCCGATTTTATCCAAACTAAATAATTAGAAAAAAGATAGAAATATGTAATTAAAAACGGGTCGAAAAAGATTAGGTTTTAAACAAAATCATATATTTGCAAACTATTTTTAATATTAAATTTATTTGATTATGGCTTATAAAATTTCAGATGACTGTACTGCTTGTGATAGCTGTATTGATGAATGTCCAACTGAAGCAATTACTGAAGGTGATATCTATGTTATTGATCCAGATCTTTGCACCGATTGCGGGGCATGCGCTGATGTTTGTCCAGTTGAAGCAATTTCTCCTGAATAATTTAGTGACCACATAAAAAAACCCGGCATCTTATATGGTTGTCGGGGTTTTTTTTACCTACTTTTGTTATTTATAATCATTCTGAATTAACTTGGCCTTCAATAGAAATCATAACTTTGAAATTATTACAAAACTTTAATTCAAATAAATCATTGATTGGGGTTTACCATTAATCTAAAATAATGGACATATATAGCTTTATAAATAATTCAGACCCGAGCGTAATTGAAGAACTTTATAAAAAATTTAAAGAAGCTCCTCATGAAATTGACGAAGGGTGGCGAAGCTTTTTTGAAGGTATGGACTTTGGTCTAAAAAGCTATTCTCCAGGTCAATCAAATAGCATTAATTCAGATGAATTTAAAGTAATTAATTTGATAAATGATTATCGGAGGCGAGGCCATCTATTCACTAAAACCAACCCTGTAAGGAAAAGAAGAAACTATAAACCCGATCTTAATATTTCTAATTACGACCTAACCGCACAAGACCTGGAGAGAACGTTTGAGGCCGGACATAAAGTGGGGATAGGTTCAGCAAAATTAAAGGATATAATCTCATTTTTGGAAAAGACTTATTGCAGATCAATTGGTGTTGAATATTTGTTCATCAGAGACTTAAATATTGTAAACTGGCTCCAAAACCATTTTGAGAGCACAGAAAACAGCCCTGTTTATTCGGAGTATGAGAAACTTTACATTCTTGACAAGCTTCGTCGTTCAGTTATGTTCGAATCATTTCTTCAAAAAAAATTTCCAGGCCAAAAACGATTCTCTCTCGAAGGTGCTGAGGCTCTGATACCAGCCCTCGACGCTGTTATGGTTAAAGGTACAGAACTAGGCATAAAAGAATTTATTATAGGAATGCCACACCGCGGCAGGTTAAATGTATTGGTAAACATACTGAGGAAGCCATTTAAAGATGTTTTCTCAGAATTTGAGGGTGTGGAATATGACGACGAAGGATTATTGGGCGATGTAAAATATCACCTTGGTTATACAGTTACTAGAAATAGCAGTACTGGTAAAAAAATAAAGTTTACTCTAACTCCTAATCCATCACATCTTGAAGCTGTTGATCCGGTTGTTGAGGGAATAACACGCGCAAAGATAGATGAGATATATAATGGTGATTCTAATCTTATTGCACCAATATTAATTCATGGAGACGCATCAATTGCAGGACAGGGCGTTGTGTATGAGGTTATTCAAATGCAGGATTTGAAAGGCTATAAAACGGGAGGAACGATACATCTTGTGATTAATAATCAACTAGGATTTACAACGGACTATTTAGATGCCAGATCAAGTACCTACTGTACCGATGTGGCAAAAACTACTTTATCACCTGTTTTTCATGTTAATGGCGATGATCCAGAAGCATTGGTTTACTGTATTCAAATCGCAATGGAGTTTCGAAACAAATTCAAAAAAGATGTATTTATTGATATACTATGTTATCGAAGATATGGACATAATGAAGGAGATGAGCCCAGGTTTACACAACCCTTTCTATACAAAGCCATCGAGAAACATCCCAATCCTTATCAATTATATAAAAAGGAACTTATCAATCAAGGTATTATAACCGAAGAAATATGTAAACAGGAAGAATCGGTCTTTAATGCTAAACTTGAAAAGAACTATAAAGAAGGAAAAACACATAACAAAGTTACAATTCACAGCTTCTTGGAAGATACTTGGAAAGGTATTGACAGAGCAACTGATATTGACTTTTTATCTTCGCCCGATACATCCATAACATCAAAAGTGTTAATTCAAATTGTAACCAATTTAACAAAGCTTCCAAGCGATAAAAATTTCTTTCGTAAAAGTATCAGATTACAACAACAAAGAAAAAAAATGCTTGAAGATGGAGGAAAGTTTGATTGGGCAATGGGCGAATTATTAGCTTATGGGAGTTTGGTTAATGCTGGAATTCCTGTTCGGCTGAGCGGTCAGGATGTGGAGAGAGGGACTTTTTCTCATCGCCACGCGGTGCTAAGAATAGAAGATTCGGAAGAGAAATATATTCCTTTACAGCATATAAATCCCAACCAGGCTCCTTTTGAAATTTATAATTCTAATTTATCAGAATACGGTGTTCTTGGTTTTGAATATGGGTACTCTTTAGCATCGCCTCAAAAACTTACAATTTGGGAGGCTCAGTTTGGCGATTTTGCAAATGCAGCACAAGTGATTTTCGATCAATTTATAAGCAGCGCAGAAGATAAATGGAATGTAATGAATGATCTTGTTGTTCTTTTGCCCCATGGGTATGAGGGACAAGGTCCTGAACATTCAAGTGCGCGTATGGAGAGATATTTATTACTATGTGCTGATAATAATATTCAGGTTGCGAATTGCACCACGCCAGCAAATTTTTTTCATGTACTACGCCGGCAATTATACAGATCCTTCAGGAAACCTCTTATTATTTTCACTCCGAAAAGTTTATTGCGCCATCATGAATGTATTTCATCAATAAAAGATTTTACCAGTGGTGGTTTCAAGGAAATTATTGATGATACTACTGTGCACCCTGAAAAAGTAGACAAAGTTGTTCTATGCACAGGGAAGATCTACTATGAGATGCTTGAGGAAAATAAAAAGCAAAAATCAGGCAATATAGCAATCATACGCATAGAGCAACTATATCCTTTTCCAAAAAATCAGTTACTGAAAATACTGAAAAGATATAAAAACACCAAGACATTTATTTGGGCTCAAGAAGAACCAGCAAATATGGGTGCCTGGGAATTCATTTATAATATACTTGCGGATGATATCAAGATTAAAGTGATTTCAAGACCTGCCAGTGGTAGCCCAGCCACAGGATCAAACAAATTCCATATCATAAGGCAACAAAAAATAATTGACAAAGTATTTGAATTGTGCGATTGTCCATATTTAAATGATGAATGCAAAATGGTATGCATTGGAAATAAATGGAAATCCTTTGAAAAAGAATTACAAGAGCATAATATTAAGAATATTGACAGCAAGTTACACTCAGGGAAAAAACCATTAAAATGACTATAAGTTTAAGGCCAAAATTACAGTTATTCTAAAAATACAACTATGAATGTTGAGATAAAAGTTCCAAGTCCAGGAGAATCAATAACTGAAGTACAAATTGCAGCATGGTTAGTAGCCAATGGTGACCAAGTTGATGAAAATCAGGATGTAGTAGAGATAGATTCTGATAAGGCTACACTTAGTATTGCATCAGGTGCATCAGGTAAGATATCCATTAAAGTTGAAGAAGGTGAAACCATCCAAGTTAATTCAGTGGTAGCAGAAATAGACACTTCTGTTAAAGGCAAGTCTACAGAAAAAGTTCCTAAAGTAGTTGATCCTAGAAAGGAAAAGGGTTCATCTGAACCTAAGAAAATTACTTCTAAAGAAGAAACTCAAACAGTAAACAAACTTAATATTTCTCCTTTAGCCCGCAAAATGATGGATTCAAATAAAATTAGTGAAAGTGATATAAATGAATTTATGACGCATCATCGCGTTGGTAAAAAAGATATTGAACATTTTATTAAGAAAGGTGGTCAAAGTAAGATTGGTAGTTACAGATCAACTTCAACACTATGGAGCGGAAGTCGTGAAACCAAACGCACCAAAATAAGTATGTTGAGGAAGAAGCTCTCGCAAAGACTAGTAGCTGTAAAAAGTGAAACGGCGATGCTCACAACATTCAATGAAGTAAACATGACCGCTATTATGTCAATTCGCAAGAAATACAAGGAATCGTTTAGTATACAACATGATGTTAATCTTGGTTTCATGTCGTTCTTCACTAAGGCAGTTACTGAGGCTATGGCATCATTTCCTCAGATAAACTCACAAATTGATGGAGATGAGATTATTAACTTTGATTATGTTGATGTGAGCATTGCTATAAGCGCTCCTAAAGGACTTGTTGTTCCAGTTCTTCGCAATGCTGAAATCATGAACCTGGCTCAAATAGAAAAAGAGATCAAAAGTCTGGCTACTAAGGCACACGATAACAAACTTACCCTAGATGAAATGCAGGGAGGAACATTTACAATAACTAATGGAGGTGTGTTTGGTTCGATGTTATCAACACCTATATTAAATCCTCCTCAGAGTGCAATTCTTGGAATGCATAATATTATTGAAAAACCAATTGCAGTTAACGGTAAAGTAGAAATTCACCCTATGATGTACCTTGCAATGTCTTATGACCACAGAATAATAGATGGTCGTGAATCAGTAGGATTTCTAGTAAAGGTTAAGGAAATGTTAGAAAACCCGGAAAGTATGCTGTTTGGCTCAAAAGATCCAATTGAAGTGCTACTTGGGATTTAAATATGCGGCTATCCTGTTGTTCGTTATTTAAATGAGACACTCTTGATCTTCATCCTTTTCCACATCAACCACATCAATACTCCACGTGCCATCATAAACAAATTCAATGCGAACCATAGCGCATCATTACCCCAAAGGTTTGCGGTAAGATAGTATGCTGGTAAGAAAATTACCAATGATGATATAATCATAGCATTACGCATATCCTTTGCTGCGGTTACTCCTATAAAAATTCCATCCCATATAAAAGCAGCACTGCTGGTTAATGGTATTATCACAACCCAGATAGAGTAGTTCATTGACATTTCAAGTAGCAGAGAATTGCTGGTCATAATTTTCATTAGTGGTTCAAGACCTATTGCATAAACAAAACTTGCCAATATTGCTGCTCCAGCTCCCCAGTAGAATAGATTTCTTACCATTCTATTAAGCAGTCTTCTATCACCTGCTCCAATAGCTTTTCCTGTTAGAGCTTCTCCTGCAAAGGCAAACCCATCGGCAAAATATGAGAATATAAAGAAGAATTGAAAAAGCAATGTATTGACTGCAAGAATATCATTGCCATGTTTGGCTGACATGTTTGTAAAAAATGCCAGCGTAAGCAATAGTAGCACCGTACGAATAAAGATGTCTGAATTAACTTTAAAGAACCTGATTATCTCATCCGATCTCATAATCAAGTGCATTGTATATCTTTTCACATATGGTCGGTACTTTGCAAACAGGAAATAAATAGCAATTAACAATCCTGAATATTGAGCTATAACTGTTGCCAGTGCAACTCCATCAGAGGTCATCCCAAAACCAAGTACAAAAACAAAGTTCAGTAATATGTTTACCAGATTAATAACCAAAGCAATAATCATTGGTACTTTGGCATTCTGGACACCCAAGAACCATCCAAAGAATGCATATAATCCAAGTGTAGCGGGTGCTGCCCAGATTCTGATATAAAAATAATCCCTTGCCAAATCTCTAACTGCTTCACTTCCATCGAGAATCTTGAACGATACCCATTGAATTGGATATTGGAAAAGAATAACAATTGCTGCCAGACACATTGCAACTAACAAGGATCGAATCAGAACCAGGGATGTCTCATCTTTTAACTTTGCTCCCCACGCCTGTGCAGTAAGACCAGTGCTACCCATTCGTAAAAATCCAAAACCAGAATAAATCACATTGAAAATAATGCTACCTAGTGCAATTGCCCCAATATAAACAGGATCCTGAAGGTGTCCCATTAAAGCCAGATCGACAAGCCCAAGCAATGGTACTGTGATATTGGTTACAATATTGGGAATTGCAAGCCTTAGAATACTCTTATTGATAGTAATAATTGACATGGATGGCAATGTTGATATGAATGCGCTTGTTGACTTTTTTGTATACCCTATCTGTAACTTTATTTACTATGAAGTCCGCATTCTTTTGTATCTGGATTTTCCCACCACCATCTTCCAGCACGTACATCTTCTCCAGGATCGATTGCACGAGTACATGGTTGACAACCGATGCTGGCAAATCCTTTTTTGTGCAGGGCATTATATGGGATATTTTTGACTTCAATATAATTCATTAGATCTTGCTCCGACCAATTTATCAGAGGATTAATTTTTAGCATATTGTTGTTTTCATCCCATTCAACCAATTTCATGTCTGTTCTTGTTACCGACTGATCTTTTCGCAGCCCTGTTATCCAAGCATCATATCCCCGCATAGCTCTTGCGAGAGGTGCTAATTTACGTAGATCACAACATAGCTTTCTATTATCAATACTTTCGTAAAAAAGATTGATGCCTTTGTTGTTTACCATATCTTCAACCTCATTTGTATTAGGAAAATAAATATTAATATTTATACCATATTTTTTGGACGTACGGTCTAACAAATCATAGGTTTCAGGGAATAATCTTCCAGTATCAAGGGTAAAAATGGGCGCTTTTTTGTCAATTGAAGATACCATCTCTATGAGGGCCTGGTCCTCTAGTCCAAGGCTTGTTGACAAAACAACTTTACCAGGAAATTTATCATAAAAGAATGAGATAACTTCATCGGGTGATGAATTACTTAATTCGGTATTCCATTTTTCAATTATTGCTTTGTCCATTACCATCATTATTTAGTGTGCAAATATATTGAAAGTTGTAAAGGAAAGATAAGTAAGTAAAATATGACTGGAACGGTTTCACAAAAAACAAAGAAGTATTATGTTATCAAACCTCCGACAAGATCAGACACATTGTTAATACCATGTTTAACACAATATTCCTCCATACCTTCAATAATTTTAATACTAACCTCCGGATCGATAAAGTTGGCAGTTCCAACCTGTATCGCGGTAGCACCAGCGAGCATAAATTCAATTGCATCATTAGCATTCATTATCCCTCCTATTCCAACAACAGGTATTTTTACAGCATTGTAAACCTGCCAAACCATTCGAAGAGCAATAGGTTTAATAGCTGGACCTGAAAGTCCACCTGTAATAGTTGAGAGCAGAGGTTTCTTTGTATCAGCATCTATTGCCATACCAAGAAATGTATTAACCAGCGAAACTGCATCAGCGCCAGCACCCTCAACACTTTTTGCTATTTCTGCAATGTCAGTTACGTTAGGTGTGAGTTTTACGATTAATGTACTATCGAAAACTTTACGTACGGCACTTGTAATTGTACTGGCTGCCTGACTATTAACCCCAAAGGACATTCCACCCTCTTTTACATTAGGGCAAGAGATATTCAGTTCCAGAGAATTAATACCAGCTACATCATTAAGCTTTTCAGCGATTTCGATATAATCTTCCGCTATTGAACCGTTTATATTTGGAATTATTTCTGTTCCAAAATTCTTAATTGTGGGATAAATTGTATTTATGAAATAATCAATTCCTTTGTTTTGTAGCCCCACTGCATTCAGCATCCCCGAAGCTGTTTCTGCCATTCTGGGATAATCATTTCCCTCTCTGTTTAAGATGGTAAGTCCTTTCACGAAAATACCACCCAATTTACTTAGATCAATGAAATCCTTAAACTCTTCGCCAAAACCAAATGTTCCAGAAGCGGTAGTTACCGGATTCTTTAAGTTCAGATCAGCTATATCCACGTTTAGGTTTATCATTTCAGATCTTTTGTATTAAAAACAGGTCCTTCTGTGCAGACACATTTATTTCCGTTAACGGTAGAAGTTATACAGCATAAACAAGCACCAATACCACATGCCATCATATTTTCAAGTGATGCTTCACAACTTACATTTTTCTCTTTAGCAATTGTTGCAACAGCTTTCATCATAGGATCTGGTCCACAAGTATAAATATGATCGAAAGGAAAATGGTTGGAAAAAACAGAATGTTGTGTTACTACCCCCTTTTCTCCCAAGCTTCCATCTTCGGTAGTTATTAGTACATCTCCAAACTTACTAAACTCATCAATTAAAAACACATCCTCTTTTGAACGCGCTCCAATCAAGAAAGTAATCTGATTATTCTCTTTCTTTAGCTTGGACGCAAGCAAAATGAAGGGAGCTATTCCAGATCCTCCACCAATGATCAAAACATTTTTTTGTTGAAGAATATTGAATGAGTTTCCTAGCGGGTAAATAATATTTAAGATTGAACCAATTGAGAGAGTACCAAGTTTGTGGGTTCCTTTACCAATTGCTTTTACATAAAATTTGATGGTTTTTGTTTTGTGATCGACATCCAGAATTGAAAACGGTCTTCGTAAAAATATATCGTGTGAGTTGGGAATTTTAATTTCAGCAAAGTTGCCTGGTTTAATATCTTCGATATTCGATTCAGAACTTAGTGCAAGTATGAAATTATCAGCATTTAGCCACTCATAATCTTTAACTTTAAAATCCTGAATTCTTTTCATATTAGCTATTGTCCTCGGCTTTTTCTTTTGGTTTATCTTCCTTAATTACATCTTCCGACTCCATATCTTTAGCTTCATCAATCTCCTCATCCTCATCAGTAAAATCCAGCATATCTTTCTCCAAAAGCAGGTTGTACCATGAAAAAATCTTTTTTATGTCAGACACATACACTGTATCACGATCATAATCAGGAAGGACTTCAGCAAAAGTTGACTTCAGAGCATCATTAGATAATTTTTTTGGACTTTCAATAGGTTTACCTTCTTTTAGATCGCTAATACTCTTCAAAACTTTTTCCAGTGCAACATCTTCATTTTCAGTATATATACTTATTTCCTTAAGGGTGCTAACTCTGTCGTGGGCAAATGATGGGATCTTTTTTCCATCAATTAGCGATTCAACTATGAGATTATTCTTCGCTTCTCCAACCATGAGGTATAATCCTGGCTTACCAGCTATTGATAATATTTTACTTAAATCCATAAACAACTAATATTTGTGCAAAAATAATATTAATACTAACAGAATTCTTAACAATCCATACTTCATTTAAAACACTCCATATTTCATGTTATCCTAATGACTTCTCGGCTCGTGTATAGGTTGCATTTGTTTTTAATCAGATTAACAAACACCTTTGTATAAAATGCTATTTTTGCCCGACGAAAAAAAACAGATGAAATATATAGTGCTTACCCTATCAATTGGGCTTGTTATATCACTTGGAGGATGCGGAACAGGAAAGCAACTGGCGCAACAGACTCATATCGCTGACTCATATTATAAAGCTGGCAATTATATCGAAGCTTTGTCATTGTATAGTGAAATTATTGACCAATATGAAAATAATAATAATTTAACCGGATGCCCTGTTTATACAAGGGCAGGTGAATCCGCTCTTAAAGATAACCATCCGAAACTTGCTATAAATTATCTTAAAAAAGCAAGAAATACTTCCTATACCAACGCTTCTACATATTTCCTTTTAGCCGAAGGATATAAACAGATCGATAATTTATCGTTGGAAATTAATACTTTGTCTGATTATCTAAAACTGTATCCTGATGGAAAAGATGCAGCAATTGTAAAGAAACGCCTGTTTTATACTTACGTCGAAAGTGAAAATTTTGATAAAGCACTTGAACTATGGCCTGAAATTTATGCTAATAATCAATCTGATACTGAATTACTTGAAGGTTACTTTATAGCGAATAAGGGATTAGACAATACTGACAAATGCAATGATATAGCTGAAAAACTATTAGGATTAGACAAAGATAATATTACAGCTCTGGTTTGGTTTGCAAAACAGTATTATAATAAAGCCGAGGATCGTTACCAAATTGAAATAAAAGCCTACGATAAAAAGAAAACAAAGAAACAATACAATATTCTGATTAAAGCGTTAGAGATTGTAACTGTTGATTTTAAGAAATCGCTTTCATATTTCAAGAAAATTTACACGTTACAGCCAACATCTAAGAATGCTCAATATCTGAGTCATATTTACGGAAGGCTAAGTGATAAAAAGAAAGCTGCTTACTACAAAAAGATCTCAAAATAGATTAGTTAGATCAAATTTTGTGAGAGTTTGAAAATAGTTTCTATCTAACCTAATCTAAATGCTTTTTTCTTAACTCATACATTACTATAGCAGGAATGAAGAAGATTACATCTGCTATCATTTTTCCAATAAAAGTACCCAATAGAAAATCACCTGTCAGTTTTGGTATTAGATACATAAAGAATGGTCGCACTGCCAACACATCCAATAATTCTGCCGGACCAAACTCAATAATTAGATTTCTAAAATCCAATAAAAATGATTTTATCTTATACAGTTCATTATCTGTTCTATGTTGTTTTAAGCTTTTTCGAACATCAGAAAATGCCACTATTCCGTAAAAGCTTATCGAGGCAACTGCAGATCCTACAAAGGCAGCTAGTACACGGTCACCGGTAGTATCCATTATTAACCAAGCAGTGGCTAAAGATAATATTGTGCTTAGAATATCAGCCAATAGATACCGCATAATCCAAACAGCCACCTTGTGTTTTAACTTCATATTAATACTTCTCGCTATAGTTGAGTTGTGTCCAATACATGATGCTTAAACCAGTGTACCCAATTATCGACACGTAAAAAACCCGATAACATCATTCCTAATGATCCAACAGCAAGTATAACTATTATAACTGCAATAATCTTTTCGTAAGGTTTAAATAATGGTTCGTTAGATTTATTTTCTTTCCATGCCTTTTTATACACTAGTATACCTATTGCATACAAAATACTTGATAGTAGTATATATTTCAAACCAGCCGCATAAACAAGCCAAAAGCCGTACATAGTAGCCATTGCACCTGTTATAATTGCCTGGGTTTTTAAAGTGCCGGACAAATGTTTTGCACCATCTTTACTTCTTGCTTGCTTAAATAAGAACATTGCACTTAGAACATATGGGATAAGGATCATGGAGCCCGCAATACTTATAATAGCCAGAAAAGCATTTTTTTCAAAAGCAGAAAAAAGTAATGTTATCTGCATTATAATGCTTGTAACAGTTAATGCCACAAAAGGTGATTCATTCTTATTATATCTTCCTAACGCTTTAGGAAGGACACCATGTAAAGCTGCGGTGGAAGGAACTTCACTTGTAATGATGGTCCATGCTAACCAGGCTCCGAGAATGGAGATTATAACACCGAGGTTAAGAACAATTGCTCCCCAATTCCCAACTATTGCCTTCATTACGTAGGCTGTTGAAGGATCTGGCAATTTTGCAAGATCAGCCTGATTCATTATTCCAAAAGAAAAAATACTTATTGCCGCATAAATTATTATCGCACCCAGAAAACCGATAAATGTTGCTTTGCCAACGTCTTTTTTATTTTTAGCTCTTCCGGATATAACAACTGCGCCCTCAATCCCAACAAAAGCCCACAAAGTAACTAACATAGTACTCTTTATCTGCTTTGGCAGGCTGCCCAGATTATCATCTAAATTACCCCAAATATCAAATGTAAGCTTATCCCAATTAAAGACGAAAAGAAGAACTATTACAAAAATAAAAAGTGGAACAAGTTTAGCTATGGTGGAAACTACATTTAATATTGCAGCTCCATTTACACCTCTTCTGACAATAATATTCATACTCCATATCAAAATTGAACCACCCAATATCGATTGCCAATTATTGCCTGATAAAAAAACAGGGAAGAAATAACCAAGGGCCTGCATCATTAGAACTGCAAAAGATACGTTACCAATAGCAGCACTTAACCAATAACCCCAAGCTGAATTAAATCCAATATATTTACCAAAACCTTCAGCGGCATAGGTGTAGATGCCTGAACTTAGATCGGGTCGGGTATCACTTAATATTTTGAATGTTTGCGCAAGAAAAAACATTCCAATACCTGTAATAATCCATGCAATTAACACTGCCCCAAGTGCAGCACCTTCCGACATGTTTGATGGTAGGTTAAAAACGCCACCACCAAGCATTGATCCGACAACAATAGCCGCTAATCCTAAAAAGCCGACTTTTTTCGTGTGTTCGGGCATATAATTTTCTATTTATTTTAATCTAATATCAATTAGTTTAACAATGGTACTAGCCCATTTCGGTTTACCTATGCATAGTAAGGGTTTCCGAAGCACTTCACTTTCAATCTTACCCGATGTTAATATTAAATGCATATTCTATTTTACTACTAAATCCTGCATTACGTATGAGTCTTCCCACTGGCTGTTTCTTCTGTCAGCGTTGGCAAAGGTATACTTATTGACAAGGCTTGGTTCGTGCGGTTGGCTTGCAGCGACTTGGCAATGTGTAGGGCTTTTGGGGTTGGCATTTACACTTGGTTTAGCTCATCCATTAATGCTTTTCTCTTAGGATATTTCTTTCTGAATAATTCAGTTAAATCATTTACCTGTTCATTTCCTCCAAGTTTTTTCATTCTCCGTAAATATCTGCAAGCAGTTTGATAATGGTTCCGTCCAACAAATTTTTCAACATAATTCATAATTCTTTCACTATATAATTCAATAAGTTCCGAAGAATAATCGTGTACTAAATACTGTTCATTATGCTGAATATTCTCCAAAGAAAGATTCTGTTTTAACATTAGAAACAACCTATCCCACCATTCTTCATTGATATAAATTTTCCGAATTAATTCCGTATATGTCCATCTGTTTTTAGGTGTTATTTCTTTTATTATTTCTTCTAAAAAATGATGCCAATTATTATCTTCAATATTCTCTTTTAGAATTTGATAATAATCCTGTTCGGGATGAAAATTATCAATAAATAAGAATCTGGCATAAGTGATGATTTTAGATGCATCCTTTTCAGCTTGAGCGACTTTTAGCAACCAATTGTACCAAACTTTAACCAAACCTGGTTTATCTATTTCATCACATATAATTCCGTCATTTGAAAGTTTAATTACTCTATCAAAGTTTTTGCTTTCAAATGCTTTTTCTATCTCTTTCGTTCTTATTGATGAGTTTGAAATGTGTTTGTTGATGTACATTTCTACTTCTTTTTCGTCTTTAAACTTTCTTAATAAATCCAGTTTAAAGGATTGTGCCCGTTCTCTTTCATACTCACCGTTAATAGTGTCCAAACAACTAAGTATTATGTCTGCATCATCTTCTTTTTCAATTAATTTACAAGCAATATGAAGCATTCCTAAATGCCAATCCCATCCATGAAATAGCTTTTGGTTAAAAGAAGCAATACAATATTCTGAAATTTCCTCTTTCAAGGTATTAGGCAGTTTCTCTTGCGTTAATTTTGAGAGTAACTCCATAGCTGATTCTACAAAATAACCTAAATCACCATTACTATCGTCTCCATATTGAAAAGCTTCCGTCATTTCTTCCAATAATGCAGTACTGATGAAAAAAACATTTTCAAAATTATTATTTGTCAAATACTTTTCAGCATTTTCTAAAAACGGTTGGGTAGTATTTACAACATATTTCATACCCGACCAATCAATCCAACCATCTCTACCTGTTGCTGTTTGTAAAATAGAATGAATTTGTTTTTTGTAAAACTCTTTCGATTGGCTTTGGCTTAAATGACCAAATGATGCTAAAAAATAATTTCTGAATTTCTTGTCCTTTTTGCTGTTTTCCTGTACGAAATCTATTAATTCCTTATGTGAAATTGCTTGCAATAATTCCTTGACTTGTTGTGAAACCGACTTCGTTTTTTTCTCTTTGGGAATGATGAAATTGGGTTGATTTAACGCCAGTTCTTCTTGTTGTAAATGAAAAATTACTGCAACCACGTGCTTACAAACAGCTCCCATATCGTAAGGGCAATCACAATTGTGCTCAGTTATTATATTATTGCTAATTTCTAAATGAACGGTGTATTCTTCCGTTCCTGAAACAATGGCTTCATATTCTCCAGTTGATATTTCTGCAACATCAGTTATTGCGCCTCCTTTAAAATATGATAATCCTCTTTTAAGGATTTTTTCATCAATAATTTGCTCAAATTTGTTTAATGGAATCTTCATATTTAAAACGCTTTAAATTTCTCGCCCATATAGTGTTTTAGATTCCATTTTTTTGTAGTGTCTAAAGCTCGTTCAAGCACAACTAATTTTTTGTCAGTATTTGATTTGAAATACTCTACGGTTTCATCTGCAATAATTACGTCTAAACAGATTAAAGTTTCTTTATCCCCATCGGTGGCAAACAGAATTTCATTTTTCTTAAATTCTTCTTGCTTGGTTAATGAGTAATTGAGTTTAAACCCGTTTTTGATTAATATTTCGGTAATCAATTCATCACGGTTGAAGGCGGAAACCAATTGAGCTTCTTTGTCACTAATATATTTTTTGAGCAATTCAATATTTTCTTCTTCTGTTTTTTCCGGGTCGGGAGCAAACTCTACTCTTGGAAAGTTAGATTTTACCAGTTTAAAAACCTTGAAACCCAAACCTTGTAAAGTTTCTTCTTTTTTGTCTCCACTAAACAAATCAGGGTGTTCGTTTTTCTTTTCTTCTATTATTTTTTCTATTACACGCTTGTTTCGTTCAATGGTGATGTCGCTGATTCTTTTGTAGCCTGCTTTGCAGGCTTCGCTTTTTTCATCAATAGCTTCAGGTAATTGAACTAAAATATATTTTCTGTTTCCGCCATCTTCCTGGTTAAGTTCTGTTACTGCGTGACCTGTTGTTCCAGAACCTGCAAAAAAGTCAAGAACAATGTCATTGTTATTTGATGAAATCAAAATACACTTTTTAATCACTTCAACTGGTTTTGGGAAATCAAATATTTTTTCATGTGTATATAATTCGTTAAATGTTTTAATTTCAATTAATTAAAAAATCAAGTTTAAGAGATTAAATTTTCATGTGCGT
>NYYH01000083.1 GCA_002686705.1 Bacteroidota bacterium | reverse complement strand
TTTCCATTTTATGTTAACTTTATGAGACAATGTCACAAAGTTACCCACAATATTCATTCTCGGTTGGTGTGCTATTTTTAGCTCATGGGTATTTCATCTGTATAAAATTTAATAATTAGGAGCAAATATAATTATTAACCAAATTTGCACCATAAATATATATTATTTTTAAATAATTATTCAGTATTGTCACTTTCCTCGATGTTATTACCTTCATTTTCACTGTCTTGAGGATCGTCATCATCAAGGAGTTCAGTTTCGTCCCCAGCATCGATATCAACTTTTGCGACAGCTGCAATTTCATCACCTTCGTCAATTCTAATCAGCCTTACCCCTTGCGTTGCACGTCCCATAACACGGAGATCTTTAACAGACATTCTAATTGCAATACCTGACTTATTGATTATCATCAGATCATCCTCATCCGTAACATTCTTTAATGCTATAAGATTGCCTGTTTTCTCAGTGATATTCAGCGTTTTAACACCTTTCCTCCTCTATTTGTTATACGATAATCATCAACTTCTGAGCGCTTTCCATATCCCTTTTCTGATACAACCAGGATTGTATATTCAGTATTTTCCAAACAAATCATGCCGACAACTTCATCTTTTTCACTACGAAGTGTAATTCCTCTAACTCCGGAAGCATTACGGCCCATTACCCTTACTTTTTCCTCTTTAAACCGAACTGTTTTACCCGATTTAACGGCCATTAATATGTCGTTAGTACCATTGGTTAGTCTTGCTACCAGCAGCTCATCACCTTCGCGTATTGTAATTGCGTTTATTCCATTTTGACGTGGACGCGAGTAAGCCTCAAGAGATGTTTTCTTAATAACACCTTTTTTTGTTGCCAGTACAATAAAATGACTGTTTATATATTCCTCATCCTTAAGATCTTTCGTGTTAATTATAGCCTTAACCTTATCATCAGGGCTAATATTTATAAGGTTCTGAATGGCTCTTCCTTTTGAAGTTTTGGTGCCTTCCGGAATCTCAAAAACTCGCATCCAGAATACTTTACCTTGTTCGGTAAAGAAAAGCATATAGTTATGGTTGGTTGCAACAAATAGATGCTCCAGAAAATCTTCATTTCGTGTAGTACTTCCTTTCGATCCACGCCCTCCCCTTTTCTGTTGACGGTATTCAGTAAGTGCAGTACGTTTAATGTATCCCATATGAGAAATGGTTATTACCACTTTCTCATCCGGAATGAGGTCTTCCATACTTATATCCTCCGCAGTATAAACAACCTGCGATTTTCTTTCATCACCATACTGTTCCTTAATAGCAATAAGCTCTGTTTTAACGATGCTCATTCTTAGTTCAAAGCTTTCCAATATTTCTTTTAGTTCCCCAATCAGAGTTTGCAATTCTTCATAATCTTTTTTGATCTTGTCCCTCTCAAGTCCTGTTAATTTCTGGAGTCTCATATCGAGAATAGCCCTGGCTTGAATTTCAGACAGGTCATAATTGCTTATTAGTCCATTTCTGGCGTCTTCGGGAGTTAATGAAGCTCTGATCAATGCAATAATTGCATCCAAATTATCAAGAGCAACGAGCAAACCTTCCAGTATATGTGCCTTACGTTCAGCTTCCTTAAGATCATACTCTGTCCTGCGTGTTACTACTTCATGACGATGCTCAACAAAATATTTGATTAATTCCTGTAGGTTTAATGTTTTCGGACGACCTTTAACCAAGGCAACATTATTCACACTAAATGAGCTTTGTAACGATGTAAGCTGGTATAATTTATTGATAACAATGTTGGGAATAGCATCTCTTTTAAGATCATAAACTATTCTCATCCCATTTCTATCCGATTCATCATTAATATCAGAGATACCTTCTATTTTCTTCTCATTTATAAGATCAGCTGTTTTGCGGATCATTTCAGCTTTATTAACCTGATAAGGGATTGAAGTAGCGATTAACTGCTCACGTCCACCGGATGATTCTTCAACACTTATCTCGCCACGCATCATAACACGGCCACGGCCCGTTTCAAAGGCGTTTATTACCCCTTCATAACCGTAAATTATTCCGCCGGTAGGAAAATCCGGAGCCTGTACCAGCTTAATTAATTCTGAGATATCAATTTCGTTATCGTCAATATAGGCTAGAGTCCCGTCAATTACCTGACTTAAATTATGAGGAGCCATATTTGTTGCCATACCTACGGCAATACCCGATGCTCCATTAACCAGCAAGTTTGGAAATTGTGCCGGCAGAACAACAGGTTCTTTTAGGGAATCATCGAAGTTAAGCTGATGATCAACAGTATCCTTTTCGATATCAACCAACATCTCTTCTGCTATCTTCCTGAGTCTTACCTCAGTATATCGCATTGCAGCAGGATTATCACCGTCAATAGAACCAAAGTTTCCCTGGCCTTGTACCAATGGATATCTAAGTGACCAATCCTGAGCCATTCTAACCATCGAGTCGTAAACTGATGTATCACCGTGTGGATGGTATTTACCAAGCACCTCTCCTACTATTCTGGCAGATTTCTTATAAGGCCTGTTCGAATATACGCCAATCTCATGCATACCAAACAACACTCTTCTGTGTACAGGTTTTAATCCATCCCTTACATCTGGCAATGCTCTTGAAACTATTACCGACATTGAATAATCAATGTAGGCAGATTTCATTTGATTCTCAATATTTACATTTACAATTCTCTCTCCTTCAAATACACTTTCCATGAAAAACTTCTTGATTTTGATCCTATTAAAAAAACGTACAAAAATACGTATTTAAGACATATCATCTTAATTTTTTACTAACATATCTACGTAATATGTTAATAAAATCTAATGCCCGTTAAAATTAACAAAAGTTGTTGAAATCTAAGTAAATTTCGATAAAATATTAATTGAATTTGACAACCAACCAATATGGTTAGTTTGGCGACTTATCAGCTAAAACTTAGTAATAGTACCCTATTCAAGTATTCTAAAAATAGATCAATTGTTACTATTCTACTCCTTTTCTGAAATTTTCATTGCTATTATACGCTAATTTGTTACCTTTTAATTAATTTTGCAGAATTAAATATATATATTATGGAAGCAAAATTTTCTCAACGAGTAAAAGATGTACTGTCGTTTAGCCGCGAAGAAGCAGTTAGGTTGGGAAATAATTATATTGGCCTTGAGCATCTATTATTGGGTATAATACGCGATGGTGATGGAATGGCGATTCAATTATTAAAATATTTTGGTGTTGACCTGAATAAATGCAAGAAGGATATAGAAGATTCTATTAAAAATCCCAATGCTGAAAGTGCTAAAATGGAAAATATCCCATTAGTTAAGCAGGTGGAGAAGGCCTTGAAAATTACATATCTCGAAGCTAAAGTTTTTAACTCAGATTTAATTGGAACTGAGCACTTACTTTTGGCTATACTAAAGGATAATAGTAATTTGGTTACCAATATGTTAGGTAAAGAAGGGGTGAATTATGATTCGATAAAAGAAGAACTCACTTCTATTGTTAAGGAGCAAAGCGATATACCTAATTTCATCGAGCCTAAATCCGAAATGACTGGTGATACCGAAGAAGATCTGCCTCCTGAAGGCGAAAAACCTATTGGAGCAAGTGAAAAAAAATCAGCAAATCCCAAATCCACAACTCCGGTTCTGGATAATTTTGGTCGCGACCTCACAAAATATGCAGAAGAAGGAAGACTAGACCCTATTGTTGGTAGAGAATCAGAACTTCAGCGTATTGCCCAGATACTTAGCAGACGCAAAAAAAATAACCCTATCCTGATCGGTGAACCCGGAGTTGGTAAATCGGCAATTGCCGAGGGATTAGCTTTGCGTATTGTTAACAGAAAAGTTTCAAGAGCATTATTCAACAAACGAATTGTAACTCTCGATCTTGCCTCTATTGTTGCCGGCACTAAATATCGTGGACAGTTTGAAGAACGGATGAAAGCTGTATTAAATGAGCTTACTAAAAATCCTAATATCATTCTTTTTATTGATGAGATCCACACAATTGTCGGGGCTGGTAATGCATCAGGATCACTGGATGCCTCTAACATGTTTAAGCCGGCACTAGCTCGCGGAGAATTACAATGTATAGGTGCAACAACGTTAGACGAATATCGTCAATATATTGAAAAAGACGGAGCTCTTGAAAGACGTTTCCAGAAAATACTGGTTGATGCCACTTCTGCCGAAGAAACAGTACATATTCTTAATAATATTAAAGAGAAATATGAGGATCATCACCTGGTAAAATATTCGAAAGAATCTATAGATGCTTGTGTTCAGCTTACTAACAGATACATTTCAGACAGATTTTTGCCAGACAAAGCTATTGATGCATTGGATGAGGCCGGAGCCATGGTACATATTAGTAATATCCATGTTCCCACTGAAATAATAAATCTTGAAAATTCTATTGAAGAAATAAAGACAAACAAAACTAAAGCCATAAAAAGCCAAAAGTTTGAAGAAGCTGCACAATTTAGGGATATTGAACGTAGATATACAGATGAACTGGTTAGAGCAAAAAAAAGATGGTCGGACGATGCTAAGGTACATCGCGAGAATGTTACTGAAGATCATGTGGCTGAAGTTGTTGCTATGATGACCGGAATTCCAATGAAAAACATTGCACAAAGCGAAGGTAATCGTTTGATAAACATGGAACCGGAACTGAATAAAGAGGTTATTGGTCAGACAGTAGCAGTTAAAAAGGTTGTTAAGGCCATAAGGCGTAACCGGGCTGGATTAAAAGATCCTCATAAACCAATTGGAACCTTCATATTTTTAGGCCCTACAGGAGTAGGAAAAACATATTTAGCAAAAATGTTAGCCAAATATATTTTCGACTCACAGGATGCTCTAATTCGTGTTGATATGAGCGAATATATGGAGAAGTTTGCTGTATCAAGACTTGTTGGTGCACCTCCGGGATATGTGGGATATGAAGAAGGCGGACAATTAACTGAAAAAGTCAGGCGAAAACCTTATTCTATTATTCTTCTGGATGAGATCGAGAAGGCTCATCCCGATATTTTCCACCTGCTATTACAGGTACTTGACGACGGGCAGTTAACTGACGGATTAGGACGTAAAGTTGACTTTAAGAATACTATTATAATCATGACTTCCAACATTGGTTCACGCCAATTAAAAGATTTTGGTACTGGTGTTGGGTTTAGCACTAAAGCTAAAGTTGAGGCTCGTACATCTCATGCACAAGGTGTTATCGAAACAGCCTTGAAAAGAGCTTTTGCCCCTGAGTTTCTTAACCGAATTGATGATGTGGTGATATTTGAACCACTTGAAAGGAAAGAAATTCATAAGATTATTGAAATTGAATTGGCCAATCTTTTTGAAAGAATAAACATGCTTGGTTACAAAATGAAAGTAACCGCAAAAGCAAAGGACTTTATTATCGACAAAGGTTGGGATGAGCAATTTGGCGCAAGACCACTTAAAAGGGCAATTCAAAAGTATATTGAAGATCAACTCGCCGAAGAAATTATATCAGCTAAATTAACTGAAGGAACAATAGTTAACGTTGGATATGATACCAAAAAGGATGAAATAAAAATAACCTTCACTAAACCAAAGGAAATTGAAAAAGTGTAAAATAAGCTTTTACAGTAACGCTTACACTTGAAAATCCAGGTCAATTCTTTTAAAAAATTATATTATTTAATTTAAATGCAAATTTTATCTTTGTCGCACTTATTAATTAATTAAACATAGAAATGAAATCAAAAGCTGCTATTCGAGGTGGGGAATTTTTAATTAGGGAAGTTACTATTGATGAGGTTTTTATACCTGAAGAGTTTGATGAAGAACAACTAATGATTGCTGAATCATGTAACGATTTTGTTGAAACTGAAATTGCTCCACATTTTGATGATCTTGACGACCATACTGAAGGACTTATGGCATTATTATTAAAAAAGGCAGGCGAGCTTGGCTTATTGGGTTTATCAGTACCAGAAGACCTTGATGGTTTTGGTCAATCATTTTTAACTTCAATGAAAGCTAATGAGGCTATTGGATCTGCTTATTCTTTCTCGGTAGCTTTTATGGCTCATACTGGTATCGGTACATTACCAATTCTTTATTATGGTAATGATGAACAACATCAAAAATATGTCCCTGGCCTTGCTACTGGTGAAAAACTTGCAGCCTATTGTTTAACTGAACCTAATGCAGGTTCAGATGCTAATGCCGGGAAAACAAAAGCAGTACTTTCGGAAGATGGTACTCATTATGTAATGAATGGCCAGAAAATGTGGATAACTAATGGCGGTTTTGCTGATGTACTTACTGTTTTTGCAAAAATTGAAAACGACAGGGTTCTAAGTGCTTTTATTGTTGAAGCAGACTGGGAAGGAATTACCATGAACCCTGAAGAACATAAAATGGGAATAAAAGGTTCCTCTACTCGTCAGATATTTTTTAACGATGTAAAAGTACCCGTTGAAAATCTGCTTGGTAAAAGAGGTATTGGTTTTAGAATTGCTTTAAATATACTTCACATAGGCCGCATAAAATTAGGAGCTACAGTTATTGGAGGAATGAGGCGTGCTATCAATAACTCTGTTACATATGCTAATGAGCGTAAACAGTTTAATATGTTCCTATCAGAGTTTGGTGCCATTAAATATAAAATAGCAGAGCAAATTATTAAAATGTTCGCTACTGAATCTGCCGTTTACCGTGCAAGTAAAGATATGGAGGATAGTATCGAGAGTTTACTTGAGCAAGGAAGTACCTATGGTGAAGCTAATATTGAAGGAGTTGCTGAGTATGAGCCCGAATGTGCTCTTCTTAAAGTATATGGCTCCGAAGCTTTAGATTATATTGTGGATGAAATGGTACAGATATATGGAGGAATGGGATTTTCTTCTGAAGCTCCAGCAGACAGATCCTATCGTGACTCAAGAATTAACAGAATCTTTGAAGGCACAAATGAGATAAACAGACTCATAACTGTTGATTCAACAATGAAAAAAGGAATGAAGCACAAAATTGATCTATTCGAAGCTGCGAATGCTGTCCTTAATAACCTTGACAAAATTGTTGGTGTTGATTTGTCGGAAGGAGATTATTATAAAGCAAAGCATGCATTTGTTAATAATCTGAAAACGGCTGTTTTAATGTTACTTCCCGTAATTCAGGATACTTTTAAAAGGCAACTGGTGTTTGAAGAGGAAGTGCTTATGAATATCTCTGATATGATGATGGATGTGTATGTTCTAGAATCCACTTTGTTACGTGTTGAAAAACTTGAAAAAAACAACTTAAAACCTAATATTTCCGTTTACAAGGACATACTGGATGTTCTTACTCAGGATATAGCAAATACAGTTTATAAGTCAGGATTTGATGCAATTGGTTCCTTTACTAAAGGTACTCAAAAGAAATTGCTTAGTGAAGCGCTAGATACTTTAACAAAAACTTACTCGGTAAATGTTAAAGAAGCAAGAAGGAGAATCGCTGGTAAAGTTATAGAGGATGAAGTATACAAATTCTAAATTATGGATCGTTAAAATTTTAATCCAGAAGCTGCCTGATTTGTTCCATCTCAGGCATTTTTTTATAATATTCCCTGATATCGTTTTCTAAAAAGAATAATTATCAACAAAATAGTTCCCAATGACACTAGAGAAATGTCATTAAAAAATGCTGACAGACTAGAACCCCATATATCATTATAGTTTCCACCTAAAAATACAAACCCAATAATCGTCGTTACTTTCTCAGTAAATGAAAATCCCTTGAAATTTATTAACAATAAAAAGACCAACAATCCTGCGAAACCAAATGCATTTTGACTTGTAAATGATAATAACGGAATTAGGCTGATTAATAACGCAAAATCTGCAATAGTATTACTTTCTATTTTCCTTCCTTTATTGATAAACAATAGTACTAGTAACCCGATTATCACCAAAACAGATAGCTGGTATACTTTAACAATGGCAGGTGTGAATGAAATTAAACATAATGGGGTAAATCTTACAATCACTGAAAATACCGTATGGTTAGCTGATTGTAATATGTTTTGTTTATTTCCTAATTCAACAACTAATTCATTGATCCATAATGCGTTTTGGCTAATAAACTCATCAATTGAATAGAAAAACAATGGAAGAAAGAAAAGTGCAATGGTAATTAAAACATAATATAATGTCTCTTTATATTTACCCTTAACAATTAAATACGGAATAAAAATTAAACCAAATGGTTTGAAAAATATGCTTACTGCCAATACTACTGAAAATAACAATGCTTTATCCTTTTCAAATAAATATGCAGCCAATAAATAAAGAACTAACAATATCTGATTAACCTGACCTAAATGCAATTCGCGCTGAAAATGAACAACGAGGATTAAAGCTCCTAATAATATTATGTTATTCAGCCTACGGGTATTATTAAATACGTCTCCTCCCGAAGCAAGATCAACACAAAAATAAAAACCACCAATTATTACTCCGGTTAAAAAAAACCAGTAAATAATCTTTGCTGCGCCTAGTGAGAAAATTGTAATAGGAATAAAAAAGATGGCAGATACAGGTGAATACTTAAAAACATAATGACCATCTTCAACAAACTGATAAAGGTTATTACCCTCAAGTACTCTTTGAGCGGCCCTATAATAAACACTGAAATCTGATTGCCAGAACCTGTTATTATAAATTTCAAGCAACAAAAAAACTATCGAGAATATTAGTAACAATCCTATGGCAATATATATGTTACCACTATAAAACTCTGAAATTCTTTTGTTTATGATTTTCATTTAATACTTTAAAAAGTAACCTAAGCCATTTGAATTACTCAATAAAAAGTAAGAGATAGTACTTTATTTCTAATAAGTATACATAACTCTAATTAAACTATATTCGAAATAAATAAAAATTCTCCACCCTTTTCACGCCTTAAGATGGAGAATAATAAATTATAATTATTTAAACTAGGTCAAAGTTCAATTTAATACCAATTACTTTAAAATCCCTTTACCAATAACTAATCGTTGTATCTGGTTAGTACCCTCATATATTTGGCATAATTTGGCATCGCGCATCATTTTTTCCACAAGAAAATCATGTGAATAACCATCGCCACCCATAACTTGAACAGCATCTGTAGTTACCCTCATTCCGACATCTGAGGCATATAATTTACTCATTGCAGATAATAAATTTGCCGTTTTTTGTTTTGTATCGTAAGCCCATGCAGCATTCCATGTTAACATCCTTGCAGCTTCTATTTCAGTTGCCATATCAGCAAGCATAAAACTAACACCTTGGTTAACCGTGATTGGTTTACCAAACTGAATCCTTTTTTTTGCCCATAATTTAGCTGTTTCAAATGCCTCTCTTGCATTTCCAAGACTCAAAGCTGCAACACCTGTCCGAGTTCTCTCAAAAGTTTTCATAGCCAGTAAGAAACCATGTCCGTCCCCTCCTATTCTGTTTTTAATTGGAACCTCAACATCATGAAATTTAAATTCAGTTTGAACAGACGCACGTTGTCCCATTTTACGCATGTCAGCAACAGCCTCAACACCAGGGCTGTCAGTAGGAACAGCGAATGCAGTTAAGCTACGTGCACCTTTTTCAGGATTAGTTAAAGCAAAAACAGTAATAAAGGCAGATGGGCTTCCATTTGTAATGAAACGTTTGTGACCATTCAGTATATATTTGTCTCCATGAAGAATAGCTTGAGTCTTGATCCCAGCAACATCCGATCCGGCATTAGGCTCAGTAAGTGCATAAGCTGCAACTGTTTTCTCTTCATTAATCTGACCAAAGAGTCTTTTCTTCTGTTCATCAGAGGCTCCCAGGTATAGCGGTGTTAGGGCTAACGTACTAGCATCCATGCAAATGCCTATTCCTACACATCCAGCGCCAAGTTCTTCAGAAGCAATTGCACTGTCAAGAATACTATGACCATGTCCACCATATTCAGGCGACATAGGACCATTCATTATTCCTTCTTCATATGCCTTTTTTACAACGGGCCAAGGGAATTCCGCAAGTTCATCATATTTTCGTGCTGCTGGTTTCATTACTCTATTGGCAAAATCCCGCACTTTTTCTTTTATTTCAATCTGTTCTTTTGTTAAAGAAAAATCAATCATTCTATTATATTTTATTGATAATTAATATGCTAAGTAAATCATTATTGGACAGCAAACAAAAATACATACTAAAGTCGATTTTTCCTATTTTAGACAATAATTTAATTAAACTTTGTTACTTCAAATAATTTAATGAATATCGAAGTAGAGATTAAGCAACTTATTTTAGTATTTAGTCTTCTACTTCCGACTTCTGATTTTGAGAAATAACTACGATAATTATTTAAAGTAAAATATTTTCTTAGTGAATCAATCTATTTATACTAAAGGTTTTAAATCCTATTTACAATTGGAGCGAGGTATGTCACACAATACTGTAGTTGCTTATTTATATGATGTGGGATTGCTTTTCAGTTTTTTGAATGAGGAATGCGATTCAACTACGATATTAGATGTAACATCAGAAGACCTTAAAAAATTTATTGTTTTCATTAACAAGTTAGAGTTAGGCCCTTATACTCAATCTAGGGTAATTTCAGGAATAAAAGCATTCTTCAGATACCTTATTCTTGAAAAGATTATAAAAAACGATCCGTCAGAAATGCTTGAATCGCCTAAATTGGGAAGAAAACTGCCGGATGTACTAACACCTGACGAAGTTGAAACAATAATTAATTCAGTTGATTTATCAAAAGATGAGGGAGAAAGGAACAAAGCCATTTTTGAAACCCTTTATGGATGTGGTCTTCGGGTATCAGAACTTATTAACTTAAAAATATCTGATCTACATTTTAAGGAAGGCATAATAATGGTAACCGGAAAAGGAAATAAGCAACGGCTTGTGCCTGTTGGTAAGGCTGCCGAGAAGCAAATAACAACTTACTTAACATATATACGCCCTACATTACAGATTTCAAAACAAGATACTGATGTACTTTTCTTAAATCGTAGAGGAAAAAGAATATCCCGCCAGATGATATTCTATATAGTTAAAGATCAGATTGAAAAGGTAGGTATAAACAAAAACATCAGCCCACATTCATTTCGTCATTCATATGCAACTCATTTGGTGCAAAATGGTGCAGACTTAAGGGCTGTACAAGAATTACTAGGTCATGTATCTATAACAACTACAGAAATTTACACGCATCTAAACAGGGAAGATTTAAGGAAGGCAATTATGGATTATCATCCGAGAAATAAGGGGAATAATGGTAAAGGAGAGATAAAAGTATAGGGGGGATAAGTGTCTTTATATCCCATCTCTCTTATACGTTTTTACACCTTTTCAATATTTCCATTTTCATCAACCATCACTCCAAAATTCATGTATACCAGCAAGTTGTCTCTGAAAAAGAAATCCATCATACTGTGTTCATAAGATATCCTGAGATCCTTTTCATCACCGTTACCGGAGTATTCTTCATCTTCCGTTTCGAAATTGCTATATCCCTTTTCTTTCATCAGAGCTATAATATCATCCTTGGTTTTTCCCATTATTTTCACATCAAATAGCTCCGATTCGTGATGGTCAGTTTCAATACCTGCAAGAACAGGGTTGGCTGTACCTATGAAAAAAATAGAAACACCTTCTTTCCAATAATGAAGAACTGTAGTACTAAAATCGTCTCCTTCGTCAATACTGTCAACTTCTTCTGGTTCGCCATATTTTTCAACAAAGTTGCCCATATCGGAACCAAAGTTGATATTGCCATAGCCTGTATTTGGAATAATTTTATAATTTGATAACATAAGATTCATTTGATTATTTAATATTTAGCATCAGTGAAATGGTGAGTTAGGCTCTTTGGCCAGATCGTTATATATCATATTGTCAAGCATATAGGGGAAATATTTGTTAATTATCGCAAGTGCTTTTCCCTGTAGTGTAAGTATGATTTTATTCTTTCTTTTAGAAACGGCTACATATATATGCTTTGCTACTTCTTCGGCGCTCATCATTTTATCTTCATCACGAGGAGACTCACCCTGTTGTGTCCCGTCAGCACTTAACGAAGTATTTCTAATATTTGAGGTAGTAAACCCAGGATATGCAATCAGAACACGCAGTCCACTCTTCAGGTTTTCTGCGCGTAACGATTCCAAAAAACCATTCATTGCAAATTTTGAGGCTGAATATCCGGATCGTGCTGGCAACCCCTTTAAACCTGCAATTGATGATACGCCAACCACACTTCCCTTTTGTGCTAATAAATGTGGTAACGCATACTTAGTACAATAGACGGTACCCCAAAAATTGACATCCATTAATTTTCTTATAACCTCTAACTCAGTATTCTCAAACAGTGCTCTCATGGATATGCCAGCATTGTTAATCAATACATCAATTTTACCAAAGTGATCAATAGCGGTAAGAATAAGGTTTTTACAATCGACTTCATTGCTTACATCAGTTTGAGCACAAACTACATCACCACCAGATTTCTTGATATCTTCTACAATTTCGGTTAGAGTGCTAAAATTGCGTGCTCCCAGTACAACTTTAGAACCATGATATGCAAATTCATAAGCCAATGCTTTGCCAATTCCGGATGATGCTCCAGTTATTATAACTACCTTATCTTGCACCTATATTTTTTTTACAATTATAATAATTATTCTAATTAAACCATACCTTTTTCAATAAATATTAATAATACTTTTACAGAAAAGATTAATTATCGTAAAGGGTATAACTGGACAGTATTTCTAGATATTATATAGCAGAATCACAATTATGAACAGCGAAAAACGGAATTTAGTAATTATTTTATCTCAAAATGATAACCAACAGATATTGTAAATGGCAAAGGTTCAGTAAAATCAGAAATTGAGGGGTCGTTTTTTACATTGTTTACAGCCGTGTTATACTCATCGGATCTAAACGGGACAAATAAATCAATGTTGAGACCTTTTCGTTTTTCACGACCAAAACGCATTTCTATTCCTCCTCCTACACTAGGGCCAATAAAAGTATTGTTATGATGAGAATTACCTATTACAATGATTGCTGCATTTGTTCCATACATTACCGTACCATATACTCTAAATGGTTTTGAAGGTACTTTTGGCATGATGTACCCTATTGCACCAACCTGTCACCCGAATCCGGCTATATAATAACCAGCCGAGCCCATTATAGCAAAATGTTTAGTGGGCACATACTGTACTTGAGCACCTAATAGACCTCCGTAATTAATCCCTATTCCCAGTCCAATATCAACCTGAGAGTGAAAATCATAATCTTCTGCATTAGCTGATAGATTCTGGTAATTTTTTTGTTCTTGTGAATATGAACTTAAAACCAGTAATATAAAAAATAATGGGGCAAGCTTTTTCATAATATTTATTTTGAATTAGGTTAAAAAAAAAACAAATTTAAGAATTATTACAAGTCATATACATCTTAAGCTTTTCTAATTGCCTCATGCCAATTTTTAATAAGATGAACTACTTTTTCTTTATGCATCAATGGAGTAAAGGCTCTGTCAATAGACCATTGACTAATTAACTGGTCTGTATTTTCCCAATATCCAATTGCTAATCCGGCAAAATAAGCAGCACCAAGAGCTGTTGTCTCTAGTATTTTAGGTCGTTCTACAATTATTCCTAATATGTCAGATTGAAATTGCATTAGCATTGAATTTGCAGATGCCCCTCCATCGGCTCTGATATAATTAACTTTTGTACCTATATCTTTTTCCATCGCCTTAATTACATCATAATTTTGATATGCTATTGATTCGAGTGCTGCCCTGGCGATATGAGCTTTGGTCGTACCCCTTGTTAAACCGTAAATTAATCCTTTAGCATGTTGATTCCAGTATGGGGCGCCAAGTCCGGTAAAGGCTGGAACAAAATATACCTCACCATTATCGTCTACCTTACCAGCAAGTGCTTCCACCTGCTCAGATGAATTAATAATAGATAATTGGTCACGAAGCCACTGTATAACAGCACCGGCAACAAAAACACTTCCCTCTAACGCATACGTAACCTTGTTATTTAATTGCCATGCTATGGTAGTTAAAAGTCTATTTCTGGAAACTACTGCCTCCTCTCCTGTATTAAGCATTAAAAAACATCCTGTACCATAGGTGTTTTTAGCCATTCCTTTTTTAAGACACAATTGTCCGAACATTGCCGCTTGCTGATCTCCTGCAACGCCACAAATTGGGATTCGTGAACTTAAAAGTTTTCCAGCTGTATGAGCAAAAACATGACTATTTGGTTTAACATCAGGGAGAATTTGTCGTGGTACGTTAAACAATGAAAGCAGTTCTTCATCCCATTCAAGTTTATGAATGTTAAATAACATTGTTCTGGATGCATTGCTAACATCTGTTAAATGTGCACCGCCATCAGTCAGGTTCCAAATTAGCCAGGAATCTACTGTACCAAATGCTAATTCACCCTTTTCAGCATGCAACCTTGCCCCTTGTACATTATCAAGTATCCAACTTATTTTTGTTGCCGAGAAATATGCATCCAACTCAAGTCCTGTTTTTTGTTTTACAATTTTATCATAACCATTCTTAATGAGCTCATCACAAACTTCTGCAGTTCGATGATCTTGCCACACAATTGCATTATAAATTGGTTTACCTGTTTTTCTTGACCAAATAATGGTTGTTTCACGCTGATTTGCAATTCCAATGCCTGCAATTTCATTTGCATGAATTCCTAATTTTGCTATAGCTTCAGAAGCAACAGCTAGTTGAGTTGACCATATTTCAATTGGATTGTGTTCTACCCATCCGGGAATCGGGAAAATTTGTTCTATCTCTTTTTGAGCAATAGCACAAACATCTCCTTTATGATTGAAAATAATAGCTCGGCTACTTGTTGTACCTTGATCTAAAGACAAGATGTATTTTTCTTTCATCTGTTTAATTGGTTCTACAAAGTCAAAGATAAAAAATCTTCAAACATGGCTTGATAATTGATAATTATTGTAATGGTGATGTTATATCGTTAGGATTATAGCAAAGTATATCAAGTGATTTGTATTTTTGCCAACATTAATTGTAAGTATCGCAGGATTAACAAGAAGGAATGGACCTTAAACTCATATCAGATTTTAAACCTACTGGTGACCAACCTGAAGCCATATCGCAGTTGGTTGATGGCCTAGTTCGTAACGATAGAGCCCAAACTTTGCTAGGTGTTACTGGATCCGGAAAAACTTTTACAATTGCCAATGTTCTTGAAAAGGTTCAACGCCCTGCTCTTATTCTTAGTCATAATAAAACACTTGCTGCTCAATTATATGGCGAATTCAAACAGTTCTTTCCTGAGAATTCTGTTGAGTATTTTGTTTCCTATTACGACTATTATCAACCCGAAGCTTACATTCCCGTAACTAATACATACATAGAAAAAGATTTAAGTATTAATGAGGAAATAGAAAAGATGAGGTTAAGTACTACCTCTGCCCTGCTTTCGGGCAAACGAGATGTTATCGTAGTTTCCTCCGTGTCATGCATATATGGAATTGGCAATCCTGATGATTTTACAAATAATGTTATTACACTTGTTGTTGGACAGAAGCTTAGTCGAAATAAACTATTGCGGGAACTTGTAAGTGCATTGTATTCAAGAAATGAAATAGAATTGAAGCGGGGAAACTTCAGAGTGAAAGGTGATATTATCGATATTTTTCCCGGTTATATGGATTGGGCATTCAGGATTATTTTTTGGGGAGATGAAATTGAGTCAATTGAATCAATTGATCCGGTTTCTGGAAAAAGAGTTGAAACCCTTGATAATCTCACACTCTATCCTGCAAATATTTTTGTTACATCACCTGACAAAATGAAATCGTCATTAGTTGAGATTCAGCTTGATATGGCAAAGCAGGTTGATTATTTTAAGGATATTGGCAAGCATCTTGAAGCAAAAAGGCTGGAAGACAGGGTAACTTACGATCTTGAGATGATGCGTGAACTAGGGTATTGTTCAGGTATTGAGAATTACTCACGGTACTTTGACGGAAGAGAAAAGGGCACCAGGCCATTTTGTTTACTGGATTATTTCCCAGAAGATTACATTACTGTAATTGACGAGAGCCATGTTACAATACCGCAAATAAAGGCTATGTATGGTGGTGACAGGTCAAGGAAACATAATCTGGTCGAATACGGATTCAGGCTGCCTGCAGCAATGGATAACCGCCCCTTAAAGTTTGAAGAATTTGAGCAACTCTCACGTCAGGTTATCTACGTAAGTGCAACTCCTTCCGATTATGAGCTTGAAAAATCTGAAGGTGTGCTGGTTGAACAATTAATCAGGCCAACAGGTTTGCTCGATCCTCCAATTGAAGTGAGGCCAAGTATAAACCAAATTGATGACCTGCTGGATGAAATTGAAAATACTGTCAGCAATAAATATAGAGTATTAGTAACCACACTTACCAAACGCATGGCTGAAGAACTAACCAAATATCTTATTAACTTAGGGATCAATACAAGATACATTCATTCGGATGTGGATACTTTAGATCGAGTAGAGATACTAAGAGATCTCAGGCTTGGTAACTTTAGTGTTCTTGTTGGTGTTAACCTGCTGCGCGAAGGACTTGATTTACCAGAAGTTGCTCTTGTTGCTATCCTTGATGCCGACAAAGAAGGTTTTTTAAGGTCAACTAAATCACTTACGCAAACAGCTGGTAGAGCAGCCCGTAATCTTGAAAGCAAGGTAATAATGTATGCTGATAAAATCACTAAGTCTATGGCTATAACTATCGAAGAAACAGACAGAAGACGAGAAAAGCAACTTGTATATAACAAAAAACACAATATATCGCCCAAAGCAATTATTAAATCTATTGATGCAATAATGGGCCAAACAGCCGTGGCGTCAGCACATATTGTTGAAAAGGAATATCAATCCAAAATAAAGGCTGGAATTGCAGCTGATCCTGTTGTTCAGTATATGACCTCAAAGGAAATCTTACTAGCGATAGAGAAAAATAAAAAAGATATGCAGGCGGCTGTAAAAGAGCTTGACTTTATTGATGCTGCCCGTTTGAGAGACGAAAATAAGGTACTTGAAGAACTACTAAATCAAAAAGAATAAACACACAATCCAATGAAAATAGTATGTATCAACTATGTGTTAATGCTTTCACTTCTTATAACTTCATGTGTTAGCTCATCAAAACGTTTACAACAAGGCGAATATGATAAAGCTATTGTTAAGGCCGCTAAAGTTTTACAAAAAAAGCCAACAAAAACTAATGAGGTCAAAACATTAAAAAAGGCATATAATCTGGCTAATAATAAAGATCTAGAAGCAATAAAGTTATTAAAACTTTCAGGACAGCCTGATATATATGAGAAAGTAGTAATACATTATAGGCGGCTGATTAACAGACAAGAAGTTATTGAAAGACTTTCTGATGAAGTGTTAGTTCGCATTGGATTTGTTCCAGTCGATTATTCTCAGGAGTTCATTACATCTAAAAACAAAGCAGCTAAGTTTTTCTATGCTCATGCAATTAAGCTGCTAGAAGAAGGCGATAAACAAAGTGCACGACAGGCTTGGGATGAACTTGCCAAAGTGAAGAATTATTTTCCTGTATATCAAGATGTTGATGACAAGATGAATGAAGCTTATTCAAAAGGAGTTAATCATGTAATTTTTATGATAGCTAACGAAAGTCGCACTGTACTTCCAGAAGATTTCGAAGATGAGCTACTAAAAATATCTTTGAAGAACATCAATAAACAATGGCTTAATTTCGATACTTATGTAGATAAGAATATCAATTATGATTATTCGATTTACTTAAATATCAAGCATATAGAAGTTAGTCCGGAACGAGTGAAGGAAATTCAGTATGAAGAATCGAAGGAAATTGAAGATGGGTTTGAGTATGTATTAGATAAAAATGGTAATGTAAAGAAAGATGAAGATGGAAACGATATTAAGGTTCCTAGATATAGTATTATAACATGCTATGTGACTGAAACCAGATTAAACAAAAGAGCTATTGTATCAGGATCCTTAGACTTTTATGATGAGAGAAGTGGTCAATTAGTTAAAACCATGCCAATAGCATCTGAATTTGTTTTTGATTACAGACTAGCCATTGCAAATGGAAATTTGGACGCCCTTAAGAAAAAAACAAGAAGGCTAATTAAGCATGAACCAATACCTTTTCCAACAGATTTGCAGCTAATCTTTGATACGAATGAAAATTTGAAATCCAAGGTAAAACGTATTATAAATTCAAACCGAGCGATATTGCTTAACTAAGATCAAAAGTAATTTAGAACTACCCTCGTATGCCAATATTTGTCGTATTCTTTTCTATTTAGCAACAATAGCTAATCAATTGATATTTTGTAGGAGTTACTCTTTAAACCACATTTCGCAAATTTTCTCCATATGAGTATGGTCAGTTCCACAACATCCTCCTAAAATATTAAGATTTGGAAGTAGCGATTTCAGATTTTTATACTCTTCAGCAAGTTCTTCTTTATTTCCTGCATCAAGCGTTTCTGAGTCATCTAACTCTGCATGACTTTTGATGGAGGCATTAGCTCTAATAGCCCTAATTCTACTTTTCCAGCCACTATCAGATTGCAATATATTTTTGAAATGATTTGGATGGGCACAATTAATCATAAAATATGAAACATAGTTGTCCGTGAGTTCGTCAAGAGTTGTTATTGCATCGCCCAGAGACTGTCCACTTGGAAGGCTCCCATCTGTTTCAACTGTATATGAAATCACGACCGGTATATTATTTTTATTAGCAGCCTTGACAATACCAATAGCTTCTTTATTGTAATTAATTGTCATGGCAGTTATAAAGTCAGCATTGGTTAGGGATAATGTTTTAATCTGACGAGAATGATATTCTTCAGCTTCTCCTATACTCATGCTGTTTTCTATGGAATAGCCATCTCCGCGAGGCCCCACACAACCACTGATAGATATTTGAAAATCCTCATTCTCGTGATTATCTCTTATACTTTCAAGGTGTTGAATAGCTTCTCTGTTTATTAAATCTAATGATTCCATGTTATACCCCATTTTTAAAGCCCAATCGGTATTGGCTCTCCATGTAACGGCTTCAAGTATGAATCCACTACATTTTTGTTTTGCAATGGAAAGATAGTCTTGATAGTATTTTTCTAGTATTTTTTTCCCCTTCTCATCCTTTATTATATTGAATGCAGCGAAATGAGGTAAGTCAATACCTTGCTTAAAGATGAGGGTTGTTTCTAATCCACCATCAGTCATAAACGTAGATTCAGTGAGTTGTGGTAAGTGTGTTCTGTATTTTGCCATAGTATTTTTTAATTAAGTTATTCAATCCGGTGAAATGAGTTGTAAGTTACTTTTAACTATTGTTATTAGTGGATGATTTAGAATCAGTTCGTCCACTCCCCTTGAGGTTCGCACTCCATTTAAGTGAAACAAGTGCTGCTATTATCATCGCAAAAACTAATGCAAGTGTTACTCCTGCACCCATGGCATATCCACCATAATAGATAATGTAGCCGGATAATGCTGGTCCAACAGCAACTCCTAGCACCAGTGCGCTTCCTGATGCAGCCACAATACGGCCTTCACCATCCAAAGTAGCAGCATAAGCAGTCATATAAGAAATAGCAAAAAAGTAGCTAGCAGTCCACAATAATACAGCAACCTCAAATAGATAAGGTGCGTTAACGGACAAAAATATCGCATAGGTTGTGAGTCCTGCGAATACTAAGCCAAATAACAAAGGAAATTTTGCTCCAAACTTAAAACCAATAATGGCAGCTATTATGGGGCCCACAAGACCCAAGAACGCCTGCAGTGAAAGTAATCCTCCAACTTCAGTAGTAGTATAACCAACAGCAATTCCTATTCTCTCTGCAAAGCCCCAGGCCATAGAATCTCTAAGTGTAAACATAAAGAAAACTGCAAATATGGCTATCCCAGCTATACTGAAGACCACCGTATTATTTGTTTTAGTAGAGCTAATGGCAGAATCGCTCGTGATTGCTCGTTGAGGCATTTGTATCAACATGATAAGAAAAATCAATGTCACAGCTGCCAGTCCTAGAAAAACACCCTGCATGCCCAAAGAGACACTTAATAATGGTAATAACAACATGAGTAGAAGTAACATCGCTGCAAACAGAACATTCATCATTCCAGCTACTTTATCAGGATGTTTCGCATTTGCAATTGTTGCATTTCCACAAGCTAAAGCTAACCCTGCCCCAATTCCTGTCAATGGTCTAATCACTAATAAGAATTCATAGTTACTCCACCAAGCTGAAATAATATTACCTAGAATAACAATAAATGCCCCAATGAATGCAAGATTCTTCCGCTTTATCTTTCCAATTTTTGGAGCAACTATAAATGATGATAGGGCTGCAGTTATAAATTCTAAGCTATACAGAAGACCTACACTAGCCTCATTCAAATTAAGGCTGACCATTGTTGAACCGATCAAGAATGGTAGGGCTGCGTATGAGAGTAATCCAACTCCAGAAATAGCTGCAAAGGAAGATAGAAGAATTCTTCGCTGTTCTTTTTCGATATTTATTTTATTGTAAAATTTCATTTATTTCCAATTTATTGAATTGGCAATAATGTATTTTTTTACTGTATGTATTGCATTAATGGAACGACGGTTTGAGTATGGCGTTTTTGAGATAATAGATTCTCCTTGAAAATTAAATGCTATAAACTCTCAATTATACTTTTTAACTTTTGTTGAACCTCTAATGCGATATCATTTAGACTTTCATTCTTTACAGCACCCATTGAGGCTATTGGATCTACTGCGGATATTTCTATTTCTCCGTTTTCATGCTCCTCTACAACTACATTGCATGGTAGTAATACACCTATCTTGTCTTCATTTTTTAAAGCTTCATAAGCAAAATGTGGGTTACAAGCACCTAAAATTGTATACTTTTTAAAATCAACGTCAATCTTCTCTTTAAACTTCTCTTTAACATCAATTACTGTCATAACTCCAAACCCTTCTTTTTTTAATACTTCCGTAACATTCTCGATTGCATCATCAAAGTTTAAGTCTTTTACTTTTGTACTAAAATAATAACTCATATCCTATAATTTATAATTAAAATAATTTTTTAATATTATTCAATAATTCTATTTGCACGAATGAAATTTATAACCCGTAACCAACATAAATAACCGTACATCCATCTAAATTATTCATCCTATTAGCATACTAATAAAATTGGATTACTAAAAATCAGAAAGAAACTATGACTTTCCGTGTGCTGTACTTAATTGAGCTAAAAGTTTATTCTCATCAACAAATCCGTTATTAACTTTATTTGGTTTTCCATTGCGACCAAGTACAAAGGTAGTAGGAACGCTAATGACACCCCAGCGTTTTGCACCATCCGGATTCTCAGTTGAATCTACTTTTACGATATTAACAGCTTCCATTTTTGCCTGCAACCGATCAAATGCTGGACGCTGTGTCGAACGACAAATAGCACACATCGGGGTAGTAAAATATACTATAGTTGAAATCAACACGTTAGTCTCGGATAATATTGGATCCAAATCTTTGAGTGTCCCCGCCCGTGATAATTGCCAGTTAATAACAATGCGATAGGTGGCATACATGATTGCACAAAAAATGATCAGGATGATTAATCTTAACAGCATCTCATTTACTCCTCTTTTAATTCAATTTTTCCTTAAATCCCGGTATACCAATCCTATTTATCAAATAATACATATAGTACATCGTACAGAAGTTAACCCAAAAATTGAGGTTTTGCAACATAAAAACCATCAATAAAATTATCCAGCCAACAATCGGATAATTCAGCCACAAAAAGATGGTGCCAACTAGTGTGACAATCCCACCCATAAGTGAAGCGAAGTGATGTGGGACAGGATCGTCTTGAATAATATGTGGTCTAATCAATTTGGTAGGAACCATTAGATGCTTGTAAATCAGTGTATACGGGGCATATGTTTTTCCAGTAGCATTCATAAGCTGACAGATGGCAGCAATGGCCACTGGAATCCAGCTGTTGAGAATCCAGGCAGCAACAATTAACAATAAAGTCATAGCCATAGCAAACTTTATTTCATGCTGGTCGACATGCGGTATGGATTCGGTCTTCATAGTACCTCGATTTTAACCTGTTTAATATATATTGTCAACTACTTACTCTCTACCGGGGATTTTGAGAATCCTGGGATGCCAAGTTTGTTAAAAATGTAATACATGAAACACCCTACACAAAAGCCCAGAAAGAGATTGAGAATCGAAAACAAGAAAATAATCCCTATAAATATCCATCCCACAATACTCATACCTACCAGTATAAGAATTACTCCAATCAGGTTGAATAGTCCAGCTACCAGAGCAGCAAAGCGGTGAGGAGTATGATTGTCAGGGATTTTATTTGGCTTCATAATACCAATTGGTACAACAATATAAGTATATATGATACGATACGGAGCAAAAGAGAGTCCTGCCGCACCTGAAAACTGGCAAACAATAGCAATTGCTATAAGAATCCAACTGTTTAACAAATAACCAATGATAAGGAGCGATGCTGTCATCGCCATATTGAATTTAATTTGATTTTGATCAATTAACGTTTCTTGTTTTTCCGACATATTACGTTCTCCTTTTTTTAATGATGTATTATTATTAGCAGCATAAGTTGAACCAACTCTATACATTACAAACGATTGCGATCAAAAAGTAAATCATATTTAAAAATAAATTGCATTACTATTTCTCACAAAGAATCACAAATATATCCCATTTTATTAATAATAGCAATGCTATTTTAATTTGAAGTTACCCCATTTTTTAAGTGAAGCCAAATTCTAATTGCTCTATATCTCTATCAGGAGGCCTGGCCGCCGTTATTTTTCCTGGAGAGCGTCTGA
>NYYH01000082.1 GCA_002686705.1 Bacteroidota bacterium | reverse complement strand
TTTATTCTAAATCATAAAAAATAAAATCATATGTTATCAAGGGCTTTGCAATCAAAATTAATTGACAATGGTTACTTTCTTAATATACATCTTATCATTTACCTGTAACTGCAGGAAATAAATTCCATTTTCAAGATCTTTTCTATTTATCTTGATAAGCTGTTCTCCTGAGTTTAGAATACCTTCATCGCTTTGGTAAACTAGCTCTTGTAAAATATTATACAAACTAACTTGCACATGGCTTGTCTCATTAGTTTTTATGGAAATATTTGTGTGATGGCTAAAGGGATTTGGATAAACATTCATATTAACACCAAGCTCTTTGTCATCGATGGATGTGACATCATCAGTAGAGAAGTTAGTTCCCATACCCAGTCCAAAATCACCCATGCCTTGAAGTATATAATTGCTTGAGCCATAAAATAGCGCAAAGAAGCCAGGGGAACTTAAACCATCCCCTCCTGAGTCATTTAAGTAAAATTGGTAGCATGAAAGGTCATCAAGTTCAAATTCTTCTGTGAAAGTATACCCTGGGGTGGTGTATGGACCACCCTCATGTAAAACATTGCCATCGCTATCTTGCAGTTCCCAGGTGGTTTCCTCTGGATTGCTATCACACCTAAGAAATAAAGTAACTGAGGTTGAAGAGATAGTACCTGCATTTGGAATCTCACGGTAAATTGTATCATTAAGGAGATATTGATCAGTTTGACCATTAGGACCTTCACAATAAATTTCAAGTGTGTTATCATCAGATGGTGTAAAATAAACAATAGGTAAATTAACAAGCTCTTCACCAAGAAATGGAAGGTTTCCTGTCCACTCATATGTTTCCAGTTCACTATCATTGGCTTTATAGTGGAATGTTAGAGTGTTAAGGTCTAAGTTTCCATTATTACGCAAAAGAACCGATGGAGCAAACGTACCTGAACATGATTCTTCTGGTATATTTGACACTTCCCATAGTGAGGCATCGTAGTCATTGATATTAGTAAATTCCATTAGATCTTTCTTAGATGCATTTAGAACTTCTTTTGTGCCATGTTCTTGTAGGAATATTACAAATTCACAATTCTCTGGCAACCATTCTGGGTCTATTAGGAACGAATAATTTTGTTGAATAACATCCCCGGATGAGAAGTCCAATGGAATACCATTATGATTGGGAAGCATGATACGGTTAACGAAGTTTAAGTGTGATTGACCCTGCCATAATTCAGCAATATGCGATTCAGTAATAGCACAATGCAAGCGAATATCAGAACCTACATAAGGATCTACCATTTCAATAGTTACGTCAACATTAAAGTCTACAGAACCTTGTGATGTTCCTTGAATATCTATGGAAAAAGAAGTAGGAACATTAATTTTTTGGTTATATCTTGATAAGTATTGAGGGTAGAGACTTGTGCTACTACTTCCTCCAACATAGGCTGAGCCACCATCAAATAATGCTGTTGGATAACCTGAAATATTATAGTAGGCATTTCTTGCATTTGAAGCAGTATTAGCATAACTGTCGCCATTATGATTTTCAATTACTACAACATCGTGACCGTTTGCAACAAGGTCATCAGCACCCATTGCGGAGCCTGGACAATATTGGCACCATGTGCCAGTGCCTATTTCCAAAAGGACTTTATCACGGGAAATTTGTTGAGCAAATGAAATGTTAATTAAGAAAATAACAAAAGTTAGAAGTGAGGTAAGTAGTTTCATTGTGGTTGTAGTTTGTAATTAAAATATTTTCATTATGAACAAAATTACGTTTTTTTAGTAATGTCTGACGTAATTTAATAAAAACAAACAATTACTTTAATAACAAAAATGCTTAGTGGTGATATTTATATTACCTTGAAATAATAATCAAAAGAGATTATGGTTATTTTTGATTGATACTAAATATAAGTTTAAACTGGAAAATGGAACTCTCACTGAAAGAATTAAATACCTTGAATAAGGGGACCTTAATGGAACACCTTAATATCAGTTATATTGAAGTAAAAAATAACAACATCATTGCAAAAATGCCTGTTAACGAAACTACTTTTCAACCGGATAAAATACTTCATGGTGGTGCCAACCTTGCGCTAGCTGAAACCGTAGCTGGTTTGGGTTCATCGCTACTAGTTGATCTAAAAAAAATATCTGTTAGAGGAGCACAGGTAAGCGCTAATCATGTTGGCACTGCTAATAAGGGTCACCGGAACCTGGCCAGTTCATTTGATATTTCACAAGTGTAATATCATCTTCATGAGTAACACACCATGGAACAAAAGGAGCATTAAAAGTGGCACAAGGAGCACAAGTTGAACTCGTAAACTCTTCAAATAATGGTTTCCGGTTAACAATATGACTCACTACACTTATTTCCTTTGTCAGCATGTCATTATCTGGGTTGTCATCAGGGGTTCCATTTACCGATGATAGCCAAACTTGAAGGTTATACAATCCAATTGGGAAGTCAAACAGATCAGCGCAGGTAAATGAATAAGAATCACCTAAGTCCAGATTCATTCCTGAAAAAGTTGAAGTAAAAATATCACCTCCATTTGCTTGCCATTGTACTTCAATTGAAGTAATTGGTGTTAACCCGTTATTGGATACAACACCTTCAACTGCTGTAGGACCGCTCACAAAAGGATAAGTAGTTATGGCTGCCATCTCACCATCAAGATTTACTGGATTGAATAATGAAATGTCATCAATGTACCAATAATTCATGTTGTACAGGTTTCCATCTAGGTAGAAACAAAACTGAAAATCGCTCTGTCCAACATCATCATTGTCTACCGTAATTAGTAAATCTTCAGGGCCAATATGACCAGTTGGACTTACTTCCCATACACTATTCCAGTCACCTCCACCAGATCTGGTAGCAGCTCCAATAGCATAATTGCCACCTCCATAATTGTCGAGATAATGTTTAAATCGTAGTACAACGGATTGATAACCGGTTAGGTCAATTGCTGGAGATATTAAGTGTGATGCATCAATAACTTGTTTCCAAGTAAACATAGCTTCGGGTGCTGTACCTTCAGCATTAGCCGTAGCACTTGAACTCCATTGGGCGTTAAGGTTGTCAATAGTCCAACCTGCAGGGGGCATAGTTCCACTACTAAAGTCTTCGGTGATAAATGTTTGCGCAAAAACAGCACCAGACATAGCAATAAGTAATAGAAAAGTGTAGATTTTTTTCATACTGCAATAATTAATTTAGTTAATAAAATACGAGACAACTTAACTATCAAACTATTGAATAGTTATCATTGGTATGACAAAGATAAACTAATTCTATATTTTGCGCTTTAAAAAGTTTTCAATTATTGATAATTGAGGATTTGATATTTCTTGGTATCACCTATTGCACCCTCACAATTTCGGAAGTTTCAATTTCGTTACTTTTGTTTAAGGCACGATCGTAAATATATGCTTTGAATTTTATCGTATCAAAATCTGATAAGGGATTGTAAATAAATAGAGTATCTTCAAAAACACCCTTAATTGCCTGATTGCCACTTTCGGGAGTTAGTATTGGGAATCTGGAATTAAATGTTAAAGTGTCATAATTGGATGAATCGGCATTCCATGACAGTAAGGGAACCTCTACAAATACCCCATTCTGTTTTTCAAAATATTTAATAATCAAATTATAATAGTATTCACTTTTTCTGTTGAATGGCGGTAAGGTGTCACCTTTATCTAGGCCCAGGTCACCATTACCATCTGTATAAGAAAACACAAGAACACCTCGCTCGGTAATACCTGTTTGCGTATTCATTAGTACAACAAAATTATCATAAGTTATTGCTGGGATATCAGGGAAATCTTCAAACTTACGGCATGAAAGCACTACTGTCCCAACAATCAGTACAAGAATTAGTATTTTTGTAATGTTATTCATTAGTTATTATACAAGAGCATAAAAGTATAAAAATCATGCCAGAAATCAAGTCTGTAGAAAACAGAATCTTTAATATCAATGGTCCTGATGATTTTAACGAAATAGCTCTTGAAATATTTCATTTTCAATATAAATACAACTTTGTTTACAAGCAATTTGTTGATTTTCTCAAAATTCAGACTTCACACATAAAGCATTATTCACAAATCCCATTTCTTCCTGTTGAGTTTTTTAAGAATCATAAAGTTACCTCAGGAGATTTTAAAGCGGAAATGATTTTTACGAGCAGTGGTACATCAGGTAGGCAGACAAGCGAGCATTATATTATGAAAATTAAATTATATGAATTAGCATTTGTAAAGACCTTTGAACTTTTTTTTGGTTCACCTGGCAACTATGTTATTCTTGCATTACTTCCGTCATACCTTGAAAGATCCGGGTCGTCATTAGTTTATATGACTAACAAGCTAATTGGATTGACCAATAGGACAGAAAGTGGATTTTATTTAAGCGAATTCGCAGAACTTCATTCATTACTTGTTACGTTAAAAAGACAAAAGCAAAAGGTACTATTATTAGGAGTTACATACGCATTATTGGATTTGGCAGAGCAATTCCCCATACATTTCCCTGAATTAGTGTTGATGGAAACTGGAGGAATGAAAGGCAATAGGCAAGAAATAGTACGTACTGAACTTCATGCTAAACTTAAAAATGTATTTGGAGTTCAGCAGATTTATTCTGAATATGGTATGACTGAACTTTTGTCGCAAGCTTATTCATTAAGTAATGGTATTTTCGAATCCCCACCTTGGATGAAATTAATTATTCGCGATGTTAACGATCCATTAAGTATACTTTCATCTGGCAAAATTGGTGGAATCAACATTATTGATCTAGCAAATATTTATTCTTGCTCGTTTATTGCAACTCAGGATCTTGGTAAGATAGATTCATCAGGTTCTTTTGAGATACTTGGACGTTTCGATAACAGCGATGTAAGGGGTTGTAACTTAATGGTGGTGTAGGTAGGAGCAAGTAGGTGGAATACTGAAATAAATATTTCACTCACTAATTCATTACTTATACTGGTATAATTATTCCAGGTTTGTTATTCTTAGGTGAGTTTACTTCTTTTGAAATAGCATAAGCTGCCATTTTGTTTGGATCAAAAGGCACTAGTAATTTTTTAAGCAATTCCTCATTGTTTTCTGATAACCAGCTTTGTTCATCCTCAGGTTTAAGAATAACAGGCATTCTGTTATGAATATCTTTACTTAAGGAATTTGGTTCAGTTGTTATTATTGAAAAGGAGTTAATTATCTTATTTTCTGCATCTTTCCATGTCTCCCATATACCAGCTAATGCAAATAGTTTCTCATTTTTAAAGAAAATCCTGAATGGAGTTTTGTTTTCATCTTTTCTCCATTCATAAAATCCGTTAGCTGGTATAAGACATCGCCGTTTTTTGAATGCATTTTTAAACGACGGTTTGCTGCTGATAGTTTCCGATCGGGTATTAATATTCCGATATCCTAATTTTGGATCTTTAGCCCAGAACGGAATTAGTCCCCAGCGAAAATAGCTAAGGCTATGGGGTTGATCATTCGTAATTACTGGAAGTTTTTGAGATGGTGCACAATTGTAGTTTGGTTTATAGAGTTCATCAAACACTTCTACATTAAAACGTTCAGAGATTTGTTTCCCCTTTACCGATAATTGAAATCTTCCGCACATGGAGTTTAGATTATAAATTATATGTTATTAGTTATATGTTATTAGTTAATTCTACTGGTTTAAGTTTCTGGCTAAACATTATCTTTTTGATTAAGGAATAAACACAATTCATTTTGACAAAGTTTGAAAAATTTTATCTAAAAGTACACCTTTGTACTAATTCCCAAAGCTTCTACTTTTTCAGCAATAGCTATCAACTCTTCTTCAGGAATTTTTTCAATGTCTTTTGCAGCAGTTCCTCTTTCGATAGGATAAATCATTATATATTCAGGATTTATTTTATCCAAAACTTTTAACCAGGCTTCTATCTCTTTATCTGTAGTATTGTCAATAACCTTCCCATTATATTCACCTCTTACAAATAGAGTTTGAATTATTAGTTTTCCATCAAACGCGACCAGGTTATTAATAACTTTATCTAAAGTTAAACCTCCTGATGCCTGATTAATAGTATGAAATGTACTTTCGATTCCAGTATCTAGCTTCAGGATGTTTTTATCTACTCTTTTAAGAGCTTCTTTTACAGAAGATTTATGGAGCATACTTCCATTCGACAAAATACTAATGGCTGCCTCAGGTGCATAACGATTACGTACTTCGATGGTATCGTTAATTATTTCTGCAAAATCAGGATGGATAGTAGGTTCTCCATTACCAGCAAAAGTTATTGAATCAGGTTCGTTAACTGTACCTTGTAATTCTTTTAGTTTATTCTCCAATTGTGCTTTAAAATTTTCACGCTTTGGTAGAACTATTTTAACTCCTTTGCTTAAATCAGTCCATCCACATTCACAATACACACAATTAAAATTGCAAAACTTATTGTTGACAGGTAATAAGTTTATACCAAGAGAAACACCTAACCTTCTGCTATATACAGGTCCAAAAATAAGGTTGTCAAATAAAAATCCTGCCATGATTACTGTTTGTGCAAAAATAGATTTAAATTTGATTTCTATTATTGATGTGATATCTTAATAATATGTTAAACTTGAATACTTCTTAATATTTTAAGTCGAAAATTATAGCCCTTATGACATTATTAAAAGACTTAAAAAAGCCACTTTCCAAAGAAATTAAGGAATTTCAGAAGATTTTTCGCAAATCAGTAAAATCAACAGTCCCACTTCTGGATATTATAATGAGGTACATTCTCAAAACAAAGGGTAAACAAATTAGACCATTAATTGTTTTTTATAGTGCTGCTTTATTCAACGGAATTAATGAATCAACTTATCGAGCGGCCACGCTAATTGAGTTATTACATACTGCAACACTTGTACATGACGATGTTGTTGATGATTCAGATAGACGAAGAGGGAGGTTCTCAATAAATGCGCTTTGGAAGAATAAAATAGCAGTCCTGGTTGGTGATTATTTATTATCACGTGGAATGTTAATGGCATTACAAGCAAAGGAATATAGCACGTTGGAAATTGTTTCGGAAGCTGTGAAAGAAATGAGTGAAGGAGAACTATTACAAATCGAAAAAGCAAGAAAGTTAGATATTGATGAAGCGATTTATTTTGAGGTAATACGAAAAAAAACTGCCTCACTTTTGGCATCATGCTTTGCTGCTGGTGCCTCATCCTCAACTAACAATCAAGAAGACATTAAAAAAATGTGGAATATCGGTGAATCTGCTGGTATAGCTTTTCAAATTAAAGATGACTTACTTGATTTTGATAAAAGTAATGTCATAGGAAAACCAAGTGGCATTGATATTAAAGAGAAAAAGATGACTCTTCCATTAATTTATTTACTTATTCATTCACCTGCATTAAAAAAGAGGAAAATAATCAATATTATTAAAAAGCACAATTCAAATAGTGATAAGGTAAATTGGGTAGTAAATGAAATTATAAGCGTGGGTGGATTAAAATATGCCACTGAGAAAATGATAGATTATAGTACCAAAGCTTTAAATCTTCTACATGAATATCCCGAGAGCAATAATAGGCTTGCCCTAGAACAAATTATTGAATTTACTATTGATCGAAAAAAATAACTTTAGGCTGTTTTCAGTGTAAACGAAAAAGTGGTTCCTCTACCAAGATTACTCCTAACGCTGATTGTTTGACGGTGAGCTTCAATAATATGCTTGACAATTGCTAGGCCCAGTCCGGTTCCTCCTTTATCACGCGCACGGCTTTGCTCAGTTCGATAAAACCGTTCAAAAACCCTTTTGATATTCTCTTCCGAAATTCCTATTCCATTATCTCTGACTTCTACAAGGTAGTTATCTTGAAAATTATAAAAAGAAATTCTGATCCGACCATTTTCGAGTTTGCCATATTTTATGGCGTTATCGATTAAATTAATCAATACTTGACGAATTCTTTCTTTATCGGCTCTAACCTTTGTGCTCTTTGGTAAAGCAGTACTTATCTTTATTGTTGTCTTATTTTCTGCGGCTTTGTGCTCCATGAAATCTACCACTTCTTTAATTAGTTCATGGAGGTTAAAGTTTTCTTCTTTTAGTTTAAGGTCACCAACCTCTAATTTACTTATCTCTTCAAGATCTTCAACAAGGGCAATCATACGATTAATACTCTTTACCGATTTCTTTAAAAACTTTGTATTTATCGAATCATCTTTCAGTCCACCCTCAAGCAAAGTATGTACATAACCCTGAATATTAAAGATAGGTGTTTTAATTTCGTGCGATATATTACCTAAAAACTCTCTTCGGTAAGCAGCCATCTCTTTCAACTCGTCAATTTCTTTCTTTTTTTCTTCACTCCACCTAAGAACTACCTGATTAACAATTTCAAGAACATCCCCTTTATTCTTATCTTTCTTCATATCATCAGGATTGGGTCCAGTACGACCAATGGTTTTATAAATTACTTTTATTTTTTCGCTAAAAAATGTGTTTAAACTATAATTAATAAAGACAAAGGATAGTACAAAAATAAACGCTAAAAAAATCACTATTGAAATTGCATTTATTTGGTTAATAGAGACAGTAATAATTAAAAAAGCAACACCAGAAATAATAGTAATTACTAAAGCATTTAATAGGGCGATATTTTTTGGTGAATTAATTTTCAAGTGCGAAATCCTTTTATTATCTATTAAATTTATACCCTACACCTTTTACGGTTCGGATGTATTCTAACCCGATCTTTTCTCGGATTTTTCTAATATGAACATCAATTGTGCGGTCACCAACAATTACCTCGGTTCCCCAAACGTTTTTAAATATTTCATCTCTAGAGAAAACCTTATCAGGAGCTGATGCGAGTAAAAAGACCATTTTAAATTCCTTGTTAGGAAGTATTATTTCTTCACTATTTTTTATAACTACAAATTTTTCACGATCAATTTTCAGGTTATTAACTTCGAGTACCTCCAAAACTTCAAGCTCATTTGATGAATAACGTCGGAGTAGTGCAGATATCCTACTGATTAATACTTTAGGCTTAATAGGCTTTGTAACATAATCATCACCACCAGCATCAAATCCTTTGATTTGTGAATAATCTTCAGCTCTTGCAGTTAAAAAAACAATAATCGTATCTCTTAATTCATGAATTTTTCTGATTTCCTGTACTGCCGTAAAGCCATCCATTTCTGGCATCATTACATCCATTAATATAAGTGTAGGTTTGTACTTTTTTGCTTTTTCAATAGCCTTATGACCATTTTTGGCAGTAAACACATTGTAACCTTCTTTTTTAAGATTATAGCTTAAAAACTCAACTATGTCTTCCTCATCATCAACTAACAAGATGCTGAATTTACTATTATCCATAACAGTATTCAAAAAATTTAACGATGCAATTTACCACAATAAAATCTAGGAAATACACCACAATATTAATTTTAAGTTAATATTTAAGATTCCTTTTATCACATATATGCATATTAATTTGTCTTTACTAAATTTGCAGGCAAAGTTTGTTTCTTGATAAAACAAAAAAATAATAATCGTATTGAAAGAATAATAAAAACCCTTCCGGGTAAACCGGGAATTTATCAATATTTCGACAAAGATGAACGCATACTTTATGTAGGAAAAGCCAAAAACATAAAGAAAAGAGTTGGAAGTTATTTTACAAAATCACACCAATCAGGTAAAGTAAGAGTACTTGTAAAAAAAATAGTTGATATAAAATTTATTGTTACAGAAACCGAGTTAGACGCACTCCTCCTTGAAAACAATCTTATAAAGAAATATCAACCACGATACAATATTCAGCTAAAAGATGATAAAACATTTCCATGGCTTTGTTTAAAAAATGAACCATTCCCACGACTTTTTCCAACCAGAATATTAGTAAGTGATGGGTCAAATTACTTTGGCCCTTATGCATCAGTAAAAATGATGCGTACTATACTTGATATTGTTAAGCAACTTTATCAACTTCGAACATGCTCATTAAATCTATCCCAATCAAACATAAAAAAAGGAAAATACAAAGTTTGTCTTGAATATCACCTTGATAATTGCAAAGCACCTTGCATAGGTGAACAAACTGAAGAGGATTACAATGAAACTATCAGGCAAATAAAATCAATAATAAAAGGCAATATTGGTTCGGTTATAGTTGAATTAACTCAAATAATGAATACCAAGGCTGATGAACTTGAGTTTGAACAGGCACAGGTTATAAAAGAGAAAATCAATATTCTTGAAAAATATAAAAGCAAATCGACCATTGTTAATCCTCATATAAATAACGTTGATGTTATGTCGATGGTAGTTGGTGACAGCAATTCATACTTCAATTATTTGAAAGTAATTAGTGGTGCTATAGTTCAGGCGCACACAATTGAGGTAAAGCGGAAGCTCGATGAAACAGATGCTGAGGTACTTACATTTGCTTTGCTAGATTTTCGACAACGATTTGAAAGTATATCGAAAGAGATCATATTACCCTTTTTACCCGAAATAGAAATTCCGGGAGTGAAAATCACCATTCCTCAGCGTGGTGACAAAAAACACTTATTGGAATTAAGCGAAAGAAATGCAAAGCATACAAAGATAGAGCGGCAAAAACAGAAAGACCTCATTGATCCCGACAGGCACAAAAAACGAATTTTAGCACAAATAAAAAAGGATCTGCATATGAGTGATTTGCCTGTTCAAATATAATGTTTCGATAATTCAAATATTCAGGGAGATTATCCCGTAGCAGCAATGGTCCAGTTTTTAGATGGAGTTCCAAATAAAAGAGCTTATCGTCATTTCAATATCAAAACTGTTGAGGGAGCCAATGATTATGCTTCAATGGAAGAAGTTATAAAAAGAAGATATAGCAGGCTGATTTCTGAAAACAAAAGGTTACCTCAATTAATTATAGTAGATGGAGGCAAGGGGCAGTTAAGTTCAGCTGTGAAAGCCCTAAAATCGATTGACATCTACGGAAAAATTACTATAATAGGGATTGCAAAAAGACTGGAAGAAATTTATTTTCCTAATGATTCAATACCTCTTTACTTAGATAAAACTTCAGAAACCTTAAAGGTAATCCAACGACTGAGGGACGAGGCTCATCGTTTTGGTATAACTCATCATAGAAAAAGGCGAGAATCTGGTACAATTAAATCTATACTTACAACAATTGATGGAATTGGTTTTTCAACTGCACAAAAATTACTATGGAAATTCAAGTCTGTTAAAAAGGTAAAAAAAGCTGAAAAAGAAGATCTTGCATTAGCAATTGGTCAATCAAAAGCACAAGTGGTATTCAATTATTTTCATCCAGAACTCAAGGATTAATGGTAATTCATAAAAAACGAAAAGCCCTGTCCGGGCGAACAGGGTCTTTTCACATATTAACCTAAAAACCCTCATGTTTGAGGGATAACCCAAAAAATTAACCTGCTAAAGTTAATAGTTCTATGAAGAACCAATGCAAATATAATACAAATTATATAGATAGGTTCTAAATTAGGAAATTTTTTTGTTAAAAAATGAAATTATTTTGTAAAACGCTGTTAATAAATATTATGCAAATGCAATAATTAACTGAATTCTTTTTTCCTGAGGGCAAAATTTTTCCCTAGATAAACTTTTCTTACATGTTCATCATTAGCTAGGTCTTCGGCTGAACCAGATTTTAGTATCGATCCTTCAAACAGTAAATAAGCCCTGTCAACTATTGTAAGTGTTTCATGAACATTGTGATCAGTAATTAATATGCCAATATTTTTCTTTTTAAGTTGCGAAACGATAGTTTGTATATCCTCAACAGCGATAGGATCAACACCAGCGAATGGTTCGTCAAGTAATATAAAATTAGGATTAACGGCAAGAGCTCTTGCTATTTCTGTTCTACGCCTTTCGCCTCCCGACAATTGAATTCCCTTACTTTTACGAATACTCTGTAATCCAAATTCATCAAGAAGCAGTTCGAGTTTTTCCGCTTGTTGCTCCTTAGTAAGATCAGTAAATTCCATTACAGCTTTAAGGTTATCTTCTACACTCAGGTGTCTAAAAACAGATGCTTCCTGAGCAAGATATCCTATCCCTCGCTTAGCCCGTTTGTACATAGGCTCGTTAGTAATTTCAGTTTCATCAAGAAATACCTTTCCCGAAAAAGGTTTGATCAAGCCTACGATCATATAAAAGCAAGTAGTCTTTCCAGCTCCATTTGGGCCTAATAATCCAACAATCTCACCTCTGTTTACTTCCATTGACACATGGTTAACAACAGTGCGCTGTTTGTATTTTTTAACAAGTTCTTCGGTCCAAAGTTTCATATTAAAAAATTCCTTCCTTTAGTATATCATGCAAATGAATTACACCTATATAATTGCCATTATCAGTTACTGGAAGTTGAGTAATATTATTCTCCCTCATTAAAGAAAGAGCATTCACTACTAATTCTTCTTGATCAATTGTAAGTGGATTATTGGTCATTACATCCCGGGCAACTAGTTTGTTGAAATTATTATGCTTTTCAATCATTCGTCTTAAATCACCATCTGTTACTACACCTATAAGTTTTCCTTTCTCCAGTACGGCAGTAGCCCCAAGCCGTTTTGAAGATATTTCAATGATAACTTTTGGGATAGGTTCATCGGCGTCTACAACTGGAACTTCATTATTTGAAGCAAGGTCAATTACTCTCATAAACATTCGTTTTCCTAGCGACCCTCCGGGATGAAACTTGGCAAAATCAGCAGCTGAAAAGTCCTTGAGTTCAAGCAAACTTATTGCGAGAGCATCGCCCATTACAAGTTGTGCAGTGGTACTGGTGGTAGGAGCAAGATTATTCGGACATGCTTCTTTTTCAACTGTTGCATCCAGTATGTAATCAGCCTGATTGGCTAGAAACGATTTTTTATTACCGACTAAGGCAATAATCTTATTTTTACGAGCCTTGATTAAAGGTATTAGTACTTTAATTTCTGGTGTTTCGCCACTTTTTGAGACAATAATTACTATATCTTCTTTTGTAACAATCCCCAAATCACCATGAATAGCATCAGCAGCATGCAAAAAGATTGATGGTGTACCTGTAGAATTAAAAGTAGCTACGATCTTTTGAGCAATAATTGCACCTTTCCCAATTCCGGTTACAATTACCCTTCCATTCGATTCATAGATAAGTCTTACAGCTTGAATGAAATCATCATCAATTGAGTTCGATAATTTTTTAACAGCTATATATTCATCATAAATGACCGAAATTGCAGTATTTCTTATTTTATCGTTTATATCCAATTATTTATTTGTTAAAACTTGTAAACAAAAAAATTATTATTATTATATTTGTAATAGCACTAAAAATTATTAATTAATAAATATTACTAGATCAATATTATTTAATAAAATTAATTAGTAATTTTACTACAAAGATATATTTTATCTGACTAATTTGATGCAGACTAATAACGAAAATTACGAAGCAAAAAAGCTACTTAAATCTTTTTTCGGTTTTTCAACTTTTAAGGGAGAGCAGATGGAGATTATCCAAAATGTTATGGATAATAGAGATACATTTGTTGTTATGCCAACTGGTGGTGGTAAATCACTTTGTTATCAATTACCTGCATTATTGAAACCTGGAACTGCAATCATTGTTTCTCCTTTGATAGCCCTAATGAAAAATCAGGTTGACATGATCCGTAATTTCGGAACACAAACCGGAATTGCTCATGTAATGAATTCTTCTTTGTCGAAGGCAGAGATTAATCAGGTTAGAGATGACCTTACGAAAGGGAAAACTAAGTTGCTTTATATGGCTCCTGAATCATTAACTAAAGAAGATAATGTAAAATTTTTAAAGAACATTAAGATATCTTTTTTCGCTATTGATGAAGCCCACTGTATTTCTGAATGGGGTCATGATTTCAGACCTGAATACAGAAAACTCCGACCTATTATTAAAGCCATTAATCCAAAACTTAATACTATAGCATTAACTGCCACTGCAACTCTGAAGGTACAGGAAGATATTCTTAAAAATCTTGAGATTTCTGATGCTGATGTTTTTAAGGCATCCTTCGATAGGACTAACTTATATTATGAAGTTAGGCCAAAAACCAAGAATGTTATTAAAGACATAATAAAATATATCAAAACACAACCCTCAAAGTCGGGTATTGTGTATTGCCTGAGTCGTAAGAAAGTTGAAGAAATTGCCGAATCGCTTGTTGTAAATGGAATTAGGGCCCTGCCTTATCATGCTGGTCTTGATGCTTCAACCCGTAGAAATAATCAAGATATGTTCCTTATGGAAGATGTTGATGTAATTGTAGCAACAATTGCTTTTGGAATGGGGATTGATAAGCCTGATATACGCTATGTTGTACATCATGACATCCCTAAAAGTATTGAAGGTTATTATCAGGAAACTGGTAGAGGAGGTAGAGATGGAAGAGAGGGTAATTGTATTACATTTTATAGCTATGACGACATTCAAAAACTAGAGAAGTTTATGAAAGATAAGCCTGTAGCTGAGCAAGAGATTGCGAAAGAACTTCTTTTTGAAACAGTTACTTATGCTGAATCGTCAGTTTGTCGGCACAGATTATTATTACATTATTTTGGTGAATCTTATGAAAAAGAGAGCTGTGGAGCATGTGATAATTGTTTAAATCCCAAAGAAAAATTTGAAGGTAAAGATGATCTTCAGTTAGCACTAAAAGTTATCTTCGAACTCAAGGAGCAATTTAAAGCTAAAATTGTTAGTGAAGTCCTTGCAGGTAAAATGAGCGGTGATATTAAGTCTATTAAACTTGATAAATTACCATCATTTGGAGTTGGGAAACAAAATGATGAAAAGTATTGGGTAATGGTTATTCGTCAGGCTCTTATTCATCGACTTTGTGTTAAGGAAATTGAAAATTATGGTATAATTAAGTTAACTGAAAGTGGTCACGAATTTATAAACAACCCTTACAGTATCTTAATTGCTAAAGATCATGACTATGAAAGTGGTGAAGATGATGGTATTATAGTTAAGAGTGGTGGTCAGCCCCAAGGTGGTTCAGACTCAGTTTTATTTGCATTATTAAAAGATCTACGCAAGCAAATTTCAAGAGAAGAAAATCTACCTCCTTTTGTAATTTTCCAGGATCCCTCGTTGGCAGATATGACTATTCAATATCCTATTTCGGAAGAAGAGCTTAAACAAATTTCTGGAGTTGGAATTGGCAAAGCAATCAAATACGGGAAACCATTTCTTGATCTTATTGCTTCCTACGTTGAAGAAAATGAAATTACCAGACCAAATGATATGGTCATAAAATCCGTGGTTAATAAATCAGGACTGAAAGTTTATATCATACAAAGTATCGATAGAAAACTGCCATTGGACGATATTGCCCATGCAAAAAACCTCTCCCTTAGTGAAATGTTAAATGAGATTGAGCATATAGTATCATCAGGCACTAAACTTGATATAAGTTATTATGTTGATTATAAGGTAGACGAATACCATCAAGAAGAAATATTTGATTATTTTTCTGAAGCAGAAACAGATTCAATTCAAGATGCACTTGATGAATTGGGGGAATCTGAGTTTAACGAAGAGGAAATCAGGTTAATGCGAATTAAGTTTTTATCTGAAGTTGGAAATTGAAATGCAAAAACTATTTTATATACTAGGTATTATTCTCCTCCTGTCATCATGTTATAATACGAACAAAAGTGACTCTGTTATTCCTGAGATATTATTAACTAAATCACAGTTAGTAGAAATATTAACAGAGGTTCAAATAATTGAAGCTAACTTTAGAATTTCAAAAAACCGAAGTAAAGCAAGCAAACAAAAACCAAATTATTATAATAAGATACTGCTGGAGTATGGGATCACATTACCGCAATTGAAGGCCAACATAGATTATTATCATAATTCTCCAGCCGTTATGGAAGAAATCTATGATTTAGTATTAGCTAACTTAAGTAAAATTCAAAGCGAAGCACTTTTAGAAAAGGAAGAGCTTGAAAAAGCCATTGTTGCTGATAGTATATCAAAGCTGAACGACAGTCTCGAACTTATAAGAATTGACAGTTTAGCACGTAGCCTGTAAAATATTTATTTTCCTGTTAAGAATTATTTGGTAAATACAGCAATTCTCGATTCAATATCTATACCATCATTAAGATTGAAAGAAAATTCAAGTTTGCCACTATTAATGTAACTTCCTGTACCACTTACAGAATAGTTAGAACCTAGTGATTGATTGTCGATAACAACTGAATTACCTAAAACTAAGCCTACAGCTGTGCTGCCCAAATCTGCAAAATTATTTAATAAAATTTCAGCTGAGTTAGAGGGATTTGCAATAATGGTAACACTGTAATTAATTCTGGCAGCCTGGTCGGAAACGTTCCATGTACCAATATATTTTTCAATATCATCGGATTCATCTAAAGGTGAAGTTGCACATGAACCTATAAATAGGATACTTATAAATAATATAATTTATAATAATTTTTTTGACATAAAAGTTGAATTTTGATGAGGTGTTTATTGCTAAACTAAATATTAATTTTTAGTTAGCTATATTCTTTTGGAATTTATTCGGGTTAAGCCATATCTACGAAATCGTAACAATATCCAGAAACGTATGAAAATTTCTCTTAATTCTAGCAGGATTAATGTTTCTGTCCGCTATTATGTAATCATAAAATACAGAAAAACAATGCTATACGCGCATCACAAACTAAAAATCACTTTTTTGGCATATCAATTGCTATATTGGATACACGCTTAAAAAAGCAATTATGTTTGATTTTAATCTTAAAAAAAGTACGCATATCAAAAGCCCTCATCAAAAATATTTCAAATGTGAAAGATGTGGTTACATTACAATTGTTAGAGACTCTAACTGTCCGATTTGTTCAAAGGATGGCTTTAAAATAAAAATGAAATAATTTAATCTGCTATGAAAATTAATAATAATTACTCTCTCGACCAGATTGAATCCACCGGATTGAAAGAAAAAGAAGTAAAAGATTTGCAGGCTAGTATCTACACAAAAGACCATAAAGTTTATTTTTTTGAGCCGGTTGGCAAAAAGAAATTAAGACTTTATTCAATTATTAATGAGCGATCCTTTTTCCTTTAATCGGATTTAATTTCCGGTAAAAGCCCGCCCAAAGGACCTTACAGCGTACCAGATGTAAGGTTTTTTTATTGCTGTTTTCTTATATTTTTGTAACTGAAAGATTATATTTTTTCTTTACTATTATGATTTGCTTTCCAAATGCCAAAATAAATCTTGGATTATCGGTAATAGAAAAGCGTTCTGATGGAATGCATAATATTGAGACCTGCTTTGTACCTATTCCATTATTTGATATTCTGGAAATTCTACCATCCAACAATTTCGAAATTGAAGATTTTGGTATACCAATTACTTGTGCGCCAAATGATAATCTGATAATTAAGGCCTGGAACTTGCTTTTGTCACTAAATCCAGATATTCATCCTGTAAAAGTTTGTTTATTTAAAAATATACCTATTGCATCAGGACTAGGAGGAGGATCATCAAATGCTGCATTTTTTTTAAAAGAAATGAATAAGATCTTTAATCTTGGCTTTTCATTAAACTATCTCGAATTATTGGCTTCTGAAATAGGTGCTGATTGCGCATTCTTTATTAAAAACACAACTACAATAGCCTCAGGAATTGGGAATGTATTCAAATCTATTGAAAATCCTGTTTCTGGAATGATAGTAACTGTAATTTTTCCTCAAATTCAAATTTCAACAAAAGATACTTTTTTAAAGCTAAAACCAAAAAATCATTCTAATCTGATTAAAGTTTTAATGGATAAAAATTCTAACTGGAAAAATGAACTGAGCAATGATTTCGAAGAAGTCATCTTTAAGGATTTTCCTGAAATAGGACATATCAAAAATCTATTATATAAATCTGGAGCCGTCTACTCTTCTTTAACCGGTAGCGGATCAGCTATGTATGCACTATCAAAAATACCTTTAGACATAAAAGGGTTAATGGATAAGTACTTCACATGGTCAGGAATTATAGTTTGACCCCCTTTGAGGTCTATTTCAATTTAAATTTTATTAATTTTCAACCTTCAATTGAATTAATCAACAAACATGAATAAAATTACTCTTATTACGGGTGCAACAAGCGGTATAGGTCGTTCCTGTGCTTATCTCTTTGCACAAAATAATCATGACTTAATATTAATAGGAAGACGAAAAAATCGCCTTGATGAAATTTCAGGTGAACTAAAATCAAATTATAATATTCAGGTACTTCAATTAACTTTAGACGTAAGAGATAATGAAGCTGTAAAAAAAGCTATCTCAACTTTACCCGATGAATGGAAACTAATTGAGATACTTATTAATAATGCTGGTTTGGCTGTAGGCCTAAATACTTTACAGGATGGGGATGTTGATGATTGGGAAAGAATGATAGATACAAATATTAAGGGGCTACTTTATATGTCGAGAGCAGTATTGCCAATGTTTGTTCAACAAAATAGAGGCCATGTAATTAATATTGATTCAATTGCCGGAAAAGAAGTTTACACCAATGGAAATGTATATTGTGCTTCAAAACATGCTGTTGATGCACTTACTAAGTCCATGCGTGATCTGGTCAAACATGGCGTCAAAGTAACACAAGTTGCACCTGGAGCAATTGAAACAGAATTCTCCCTCGTCCGTTTTAAAGGTGATAAGGATCAGGCCGATAATATTTATAAGGGATTCAAACCGCTTTCCCCAGATGATATTGCAAATGTTGTTTATTATACAACCACATTACCTGCCCACGTTAACATCAATGATATCGTAATCATGCCAACAGCTCAGGCGAGTGCTACAGTTTTTAATAAGGATTAGCAGGTGAAGTGCTGTTAATTTTTTATTATTTGGTAATCTTTAGTTCATAACTCTATAAACCAGCTCTTTCAGCTCTCCATAACTCGTAGCATTGTTATTGCCAACACCTTTACTTTTTAAGTCGAGTGTTCGTATTTTTGAAATTATCTCTTTTATTTTTATAGGAGAAAATGATTTGGACGCCCGAATATAATCTTTAACAAAAAATGGAGGGACACCTAATTCAGAAGCAATCTTATTTGGTTCTTTGTTTTTAATGTTATGATACAGAAAGATCTTCATGAAATAATTATGCAGCATAACTGAGATCATTTGTAGAGGATGATCTTTGGGATTTGCTTCAAAATATTGAATAATACGATGAGCTTTAAGTTGATCTTTTTTACTTAATGCATTTTGCAATTCAAATAAATTATAATCCTTGCTAATTCCAATATTTTGTTCTATTTCAGTTTCAGTGATATTCGACTGCTCACTCAGGTTTATTACCAATTTGTCAATTTCATTTGAAATTTTACCTAGGTCATTTCCAAGATATTCCGACATAAGTAACAATGCAACTGGAGAAATGGAATATCCTCGTGCTTTTATCTCCGACTCAATCCAATTGGGTACAGAATAATCTCTAAGCTTTTCCGAATTGAAAACAATAGTTGATTTCGAAGCAACCATCTTTTTATAGTATGTTTTTCGTTTATCAACTTTTTTGTACTTGTATGCTATAATAAGAATTGTAGTATCAAGAGGTGCAGCAATATATTGTTCAAGATTCTCAATTTGGTTCAGATATTGTGCTTCTTTAACGATAACCACCTGATAATTTCCCATCATAGGGTATCGCCTGCTTAAATCAACAACTTCCTTTACAGAAACATCTCTGCCATATATTACTGTTTGATTGAACCCTTTTAGTCCCTCATCAAGTATGCTATCTTCCAATAATGATGTTATGCTATCAATATAATACGGTTCCTCACCTGATAAAAAATATACAGGTGAGAAGATATTATTCTGAATATCTCTGATTATGTGCTCGTATTTCAAAACTAAAATCTCAGATGTTTAACAGTAACACCGTTATTTATAAGCTGCTTTAGCGATTCAACACCAATTTGTAAATGTTCTTCAACAAAATCTTTACTAACTTTTTTGTCGCTCTCAATGGTTTTAATTCCTTCAGGAATCATGGGTTGGTCGGTAACGAGGAGAAGTGCCCCTGTTGGAATTTCATTAACAAAACCAACTGTAAATATCGTTGCCGTTTCCATATCAATTGCCATCGATCGTGTTTTTTGCAGATATTTTTTAAATTTAGAATCATGTTCCCAAACCCGGCGGTTTGTAGTATAAACGGTTCCTGTCCAATAATCTTTTTTAAACTCACGAATAGTAGTTGAGATAGCTTTTTGCAGACTAAAAGCAGGCAAGGCAGGTACACGCATTGGCAAATAATCGTTTGATGTGCCTTCACCCCTAATGGCGGCAATGGGAAGTATTAAATCGCCAACTTTATTTTTCTTTTTCAATCCACCACATTTACCAAGAAAAAGAACCGCCTTCGGATCAATACCACTGAGTAAATCCATTATTGTAGCGGCGTTTGCACTACCAATACTAAAATTTATAATAGTGATGTCTTCTGCTGTAGCACATGGCATGGGCCTATCTTTACCAATTATTTCAACATTATTCCATTTGGCAAACAAATTGATGTATTCTCCAAAATTTGTGAGTAATATATATTTCCCAAACTGATTTAATTTCATTCCGGTGTATCGGGGCAGCCAATTGGAAACAATTTCATGCTTATCCTTCATGCTTTAATTTTTAGGCAAAGTTAACTAATTTGCCGATTTTTAGTTTAGTTTTATAAGTTCTAAATTTTACAAGTTATGAAGTTAAACCTTCCAAATTATAGTTTTAAAACCAGAGCAACTTCATCAGGCAAGGATGAAATATTTGATGAATTTAGAAAGAAGTATGTTGTATTAACTCCTGAAGAATGGGTAAGACAAAATTTCATTAAATTTTTAAAAGAGGAAAAAAAATATCCTTCAGTGCTTATTGCCATCGAAAAGGGTATCAAAGTAAATAAAATGCAGAAACGGTTTGATGCAGTAGTTCATAATCGTGATGGACAACCAATAATGCTTATAGAATTTAAATCACCAGATATTAAGATTAACCAAAAAGTAATGGAACAAATATCTAGGTATAATTTAAATTTGAATGTAAATTATCTGGTTGTAAGTAATGGTTTGTCACATTATTGCTGTTATATTGATAAAGAAGCTGGAGATTTTATTTTTTTAAATGACATTCCTGATTTTTACGAATTGAACCAGAACAGAGCTTAAGATATAAGTTTTAAGTTATTCGTAATCTACCTCTAAACAACAATACAATTAACTTTCAAAAAATAAATTCATATTATATTTTTTTCATGAATGTTAAAATATAGTACATTTGCTTGAAAAATATTTTGAGCATGAGGTGAGCATAAACTGTTTATATCATGCGGAAAACAAAAATTTTTAAAGAAATGAAAAAGACATTAATCCAAATAGGTTTATTTATAGTAATTGTTGCACTTGGTTATTTTGTGTATGATAGTATTATGGAACCGGTAAGGTTTAACAAAGAAAAACGCCAAAGAGAAAAGGTCGTTATTGAAAGGCTTAAGGATATACGAAGTTCTCAATTTATTTTTAAACAACTTAACGGCTCGTATGCACCAGATTTTGATACTTTAATTTCTTTCTTAAAGATTGCCGAAATTCCTGTTGTTAAGATTATCCCCGACCCTAATGACACAACATATACACTAACTATTAATGATACTGTTGGATATATAAAAGTTGCCGATTCATTGTTTGGGAAACAAGATAATTTCCAGTATACACAGTTAATGACAATACCTTTTTCTGGTGGCGAATTATTTGCCTTGCAGGCAGATACAATTGAAAGGGGAGGCGTTGAAGTCCACGTATTTGAGGCTAAAGCACCTTTTACTGCATTCTTAAAAGGAATGAATGAACAAGCAATAATTAATATTATTTCGAAATTTGAAGATATTGAAAGATATCCAGGATTGAGGGTTGGCTCTTTGACTGAACCTTCAACCGATGGTAACTGGGAGTAATCCTTAACCCATTTTTATAATGGCTCTGCAGTTAACTCCAAATATCAGTTATTTTGATAAGTCTTTTAAAGAGTCACAAACCAGAAGCTATACCTTATCTATACAACTTTGGTTGAATGGTCTTGTATTTACCATTTATAATCCTGATAGAAATAAATTTATTGGTCTTGAATCATATATTTTTTCAGACATTGAAAATGTAGAACAGTTGCCATCATATTTAGGCCAGGTACTTAATAACAGGCACTCATTTGCTTTTCCGTATAGTTCAGTCTTTTTGTTGTATCAAAATAAATTTTCAACATTAATTCCTGAAGCACTTTTTAGTGAAGATCATAAAAATCTTTATCTTGGATTTAATCAACCATTCCAGGAAAATAGCAGAATTGTTTTTGATCGATTGAAAAATAATCAGGCTGTTAACATATATTACCTGCCAAACTTTGTTGTGGAAAAAGCAAAAGATTTTTGGCCGAATGTTAATCTATTACATTTTTCAACAGCAATGATTGAGAGCTTATCAATAAATTTTAAAAATAAAGTAGATAAAAAAACGCTTTTTGTAAACCTTCGCGATGATTGCTTTGATGTTGTGTATTTCAAAGAGAATAAACTACATTTTTATAACTCTTTTGATTTTCACACTAAGGAAGATTTTATTTATTTCTTACTAATATCAATCGAACAATTGATGCTAAATCCGGAAGATGTTAACTTAATTATCTCTGGAAATATTAAAGAAACGGATCAGACATATAAGATGATTCATCAATACATTAAAAATTATAGTTTTATTTCTAGAAATGATAACTACAGTTATTCTTTCGTTCTGGATGAATTAAAATATTATAAATATTATATTCTTTTTAATGCGTTACAATGCGAATAATTAGCGGAAGGTACAAGCGTAGAGTTATCTCACCTCCTAATGACCTTCCTGTACGACCAACCACCGATATGGCTAAGGAAAGCTTATTCAATGTACTAAGTAATTATGTTGATTTTAGTGAAAAAACAGTACTCGATCTCTATGCCGGCACAGGAAATATTTCTTATGAATTTGTTTCACGTGGTTGTAGCTCGGTAACTGCTGTAGATAAGGATTTTGGATGTACAAAGTTTATTATTAAAACCGCTCAACAGCTTGAAATGAAGGAGCTAAACGTAACGAAGCTTGATGCATCCCGATTTATTGAGACTGCCAAAAATAAATATGATATTATATTTGCTGATCCTCCATATAAGCTAACTAATATTGATTTCTCAGGGTTATTGCATTTTTATGAGCATAGAAAATATGGCAGGGTTAATTTCAGTTTTTTCCAACTAGAAGGTGAACAAAAAAGACTATAACTAACTCCCTTTTTGAAATTAAGCAACAAATTTTATTGAGATTAATTTTTAGAAATCAATAATAGTAAAGATAAATAATAAACAAAAAAACCGGGTTGCGAAATTTCAATCTCACAGCCCGGCTAAAAATGTTCAAGTTTAATTTTACTTTTTCTTTTCAAGCATTAATATCTCGTTGGCTACTACCTCGGTAATATAGCGTGTAGTTCCTTCCTTATCATCCCATGAGCGATAAGTAAGTTTTCCAGATAATGCTATCTCTTGACCTTTTTTGAGGTACTTATCAGCAATATTGGCTACGTTTCCCCAAGCAACTATGTTATGCCACTGGGTTTCTTCTACGCGCTCACCTTCTTTATCTTTGTAATAAGTAGAGGTTGCAAGTGAGAATTTTACTTTGGTTTTGTTTTCACCAAATGTTGATGTTTCAGGATCAATTCCTAAGCGTCCGATCAGTTGTACTGAATTTTTTAAAGTTGTCATAATAGTAATTTTAATTAGTTAAAAAATATGTTTAATTATTATTTTCTTAATGTATGCACTACGTTAAGTTGGGTAATCTGTAGCTGGCTTCAATAATGTATGAACGAAATCTGAGGCAAACATACAGTGGGGGTTTTACCTAAGCCGTATAATAAGCATTTACTTACGTAATTATACGTTTATAACCGGGTAAAAACGAATTAAATGCAGAAATAGAGATAGATAGAAAAATATTAGTGAGTCAGTTATTTTAACAATTTTGTAAATTAATTTGTTGATTGTAAGATTTGTAGAGGCTAATTTCTATTTCAGGATGGAGATAATATTATTATAAAAAGTGTAATTGTCATACCTTTGCATTAATCAATCTTGTTAATTTTTTACTAAACCATACTATCATTATCAAATATTGAAAACCGTGATGACCTTATGAGTAATAGGATAAATTCAATAACAATAATAGTTATCATACTTATCATTACTGGATCGTATTTTAATCTTACTTCGTTATACTATCTCATCCCTATTATAATTCTATACATAATTGTTAATATTATGGGCTCAACAAGCATAGGCCTCAATTATTATTTTCATTCATATAGTAATGCATCAACAACCAAGAAAGACATTGCCATTACTTTTGATGATGGACCTCACCCTCATATCACCCCAAAACTTATTGAGTTACTAGATTCTCACAATGTAAAAGCTACTTTTTTTTGCATTGGTAAAAATGTAAGAGCTCATCCTAATATTGTTGTCGATATTATCGACAAAGGTCATCTTGTAGGAAATCACAGTTATCGTCACTCTAAATTTTTCGACTTGCTATCGTCAAAAAATATGCAGAAAGAAATGGTTGAAACAAATCAAATATTAGAATCCATAACGGGAAAATCTCCTAAATTATTCAGACCCCCTTTCGGGATTACAAACCCTATGCTGCGTAAAGCCATAAGTAGAACAAATATGGTTTCAGTCGGTTGGAGTTTGAGATTATTTGATACAGTTAAAGATCCAAAAAATGTTATTGCTAAATTGGTGACTAATACAAAACCCGGAGATGTTGTTCTTTTTCATGATACAAATAAGAATATTTTAGAAATTGTTGAAGAGTATTTGTTGTGGCTTAAAAAAAATGATTATAAAATTGTAAGTTTGACAAGTTTGCTAAACATCGAAGCCTATGAAGATTAACCTACAGATAATCATTGTTGTATTTTTAATCGCGTGGTCGTTTATGTTATGTGGTCAGGATAAGGAATTCAAGACTGTTGCGAATATTGATAAACTGAAATCAAAACTTGAAACCCACTCTAACAATACTAATACTATCGAAAGCGATTTTATTCAGAAAAAACATTTATGGATGTTAAACGAAGTCCTGATTAGTGAAGGCAAGTTTCTTTTTAAAAAGCAAAACAATGTTAAATGGCAATATGTAACCCCAATCGAGTACACAATAATCATTCATAATGGGATATTCACTATAATCAACAATCACAAGGTTAAGGAGTTTAATATTAATTCCAATCCCCTTTTTCACGAAATAAACAAAATGATTGTTTCAGCTATTCGCGGTGATTTTATTGATAATCCTGATTTTAGAGCTGAATTTTTTGAGAATCAAGCTAACTATCTGGCTAAGTTAGTCCCAACAAATATTAATGTTAGTTCGATACTGGAGAACATTGAAATTTATTTCAATAAGCAGAATATGCAAGTTGTTAAAGTTGTTTTTCATGAGCCCGGTGACGATTTTACATCCATTACTTTTCTAAACAAAAAGATAAATTCTGAATTATCAGATGATAGATTTTTAAGCGATACTAAATGAAGAATTTTTGCCCTATCATTAAACTAAGGCTTGCTATTGGATTGTTAATTTCAATACTGTTTATTATTTCTTCTTGTTCGATAGCAGGGTATAAACCTGTTGCAAATTCTGAGGAATACCAAATTAATAAACTTTACATATTTGATAACGATTTCAAAAAAGCACTTTACAAAACTAATATCAATATTTACGGCAACAACCTAACCGGCTTAACATTGATGAAAAAAACTGATAGCGCAATGCGAGTGGTTTCAATGTCGGAATTAGGGATTAAGTACTTTGATTTTGAATTTCCAGATGATACTCAAAAAGAATTCAAAGTTCATTATGTAATGGAACCTTTAAATAAAGAGTTTGTTATTAATAAGATTAGCAAGGAGTTTACATTTATGTTTTTCTTACCTGATATTACGAGATCTCAGATTAAAATTTTCAGAAATGATAGCTCCAATCTGATTATTAAGCACAAAAATCTTGTATACTTTTTTGATCAATCGGGTGCCGTTACTAAAATATGTTTGCAACGATGGCCATTACATCTAAAGTCTATAATTAGTTTATCGGATTATAAACACTCATTTCCAGAAACAATTTTTATTAATAAAGGCAAGATTTCGATTGATTTAGAACTTATAGATTGAAACAAGTAATTAAGCTAGATTTATCACCAAACTATGTTCAACATTTGATGCTTAACCTTTTATGCCTTTGAACAAGGCATACCCTAATTTTCCTTCTAATATTGTTTTGTAAAATATTTTTTCATTTTGAAAAACTTTAATTACCCCTTTAATTCCATAGATTTTGCAAATACGGCAGGCGGTTTTCAATTTCTCCGAAGTAGTCATTACACTTTTGAAGCTGTTAACTTTTCTGTCTTTACGTATATTCCAAAACATTTCAGGTTTAGACCAACGATCAAATTCAGAAATGATATTAGTAGTCCCCGCTTTTTTCAACATTGCAATCCATTCATCAAATTCAAGCGGTGTAGTTCCATATCTTTCAGAGATTTCTTCTTTTTCGTTCTTTGGAATAGTTTTCTTCCACGTTGACTCGTGAATGGCAATAGCACCACCAGGTTTTACAACACGAACCATTTCATCCAATACTTTTTGAGAATCATCGGGTATTCCTACTGCACACTCATTAATTACTGCATCAAACAAATTAGCTCCAAAGGGTAAATTTTGTGAATCCCCCTCAATAAAATTAACTTGTTCGGTTAATCCATTTTCTTTTGCGGCCATTGTTGCAGTTTTAATCATATCGGGAGATATGTCAATTCCCGTAACATTAACACCAAATGTTTTGGCATAATATAACGCTTGCGTACCTCTACCACTAGACACATCCAATATCTTCATCCCGGATTTAAGGTTGCAAATTTCTGCTGTTCGTTGTGTTAATTCAAATCCACCAGGGTGTAAAATTTCTATGCCACTTATTTCGATCGCATCTTCAACCGTTGGCTTGTGTATTCCAACTCGCTTCATTTTTTGTCTTTCGTATAGTATATTGTGATTTAAAGAAATATATTATATAATATATGT
>NYYH01000081.1 GCA_002686705.1 Bacteroidota bacterium | reverse complement strand
ATCCCCGATAATGGTAGTTAGCACCTGCCAGTAATAGATATGATTTTCATGTTCAAAAGTTATTACATCTAATATTAAGCATTTTGATTGAAATTGTCATACTAATTATTGCCGGAATATTGGTTGGGTTTATAAACACATTAGCCGGTGGCGGAAGTATAATATCCTTATCAATACTAATGATGCTTGGCTTACCTGCTCCCGTTGCAAATGGCACTAACCGGATATCAATCGTCATACAAACACTTACAGCTACAACAAGCTTCAGGCAACAAAAGGTGCTCGAAACCCGAAAAGCATTATTACTTTCAATTCCTGCGGTTTTGGGATCATTGATTGGAGCATTGTTTGCCGTGGATATTCGCGAAGATATTTTTGAGAAAGCAATAGGAGTAGTTATGCTTATAATGTTGGTCTTTATACTCTATAAGCCACAAAAATATATTTATGGTAGAGATTACATAGCTGAAAAACCACTTTACTGGAAAACCTATATCATCTTCTTTTTTATTGGAATTTACGGTGGATTTCTTCACATGGGTGTGGGGTATTTTTTATTGGCCGGAATAGTTGGTATGGCAGGTTTTGACCTTGTAAAAGCCAATGCCATAAAAGTTTTTATAGTATTGATATATGCTCCTTTTACCCTCCTTATTTTTCTTTGGTATAATCAGGTTAACTGGAAATATGGATTAATAATGGCCATTGGTGCTGTAATTGGTGCGTTGATTGCATCACGTCTAGCCGTTTCACGGGGAGTGAACTTTGTAAAATGGGTAATTGTTATTGTTATTCTGATCACCTCAGGTGAAATGTTTGGCCTTTACGATTTTAAGACTACTATCGCTGAGTTTCTTCAAAACTAAAACTATAACTATGACACGTATTCTTTTTGCAGTTGTTACTATAGTATTCTTAGTTTCCTGCAATAACATTAATTTCGAAAAGGAACCCTCATCAAAATACGTACTAGTAATTCATGGTGGTGCCGGGACTATCCTCAAAAAAAACATGACCCCTGAAAAGGAGCTAGAATATCGCGCAAAACTTGAAGAAGCATTACTAACTGGAGGTGATATACTTAGTAATGGAGGAACAAGTCTTGACGCAGTTACTCAAACAATTATTGTGCTTGAAAATTCGCCACTGTTTAATGCTGGAAAAGGTGCTGTTTTTACAGAAGAGGGAGTAAATGAGATGGATGCTTCTATTATGGATGGCTTTACTGGCAGTGCTGGTGCTGTAGCCGGCGTACGCACAATCAAAAACCCGATCTTGGCTGCAAGAGCTGTTATGGAAAAATCAAAACATGTGCTGTTAACAGGTAAAGGTGCGGATGAATTTGCCGGAAAGCAAGGATTAGAAATTGTTGATAGTAACTACTTCTATACACCAAACCGTTGGAATAGCTATGAAAAAGCAAAAGCAAAGCGAGCTCTTGAAAATGAAAAGCACGGGACCGTTGGTGCAGTTGCTCTCGATATTTATGGGAATCTTGCTGCCGGTACATCTACAGGAGGGATGACATATAAAATGAAAGGACGTGTTGGAGACTCACCAATTATTGGTGCAGGCACTTATGCCGATAATAATACATGTGCTGTATCAGCCACTGGTCATGGCGAATATTTTATCAGAAATGTTGTTGCTTACGATATTGCAGCACTCATGAAATATACCCGCGTTTCAATTAAAGAGGCAGCTAATTATGTGATACTGGATAAATTGAAAAAAATAGATGGTTCAGGTGGAATTATCGCTGTTGATAGTACGGGAAGATTTACAATGACATTTAATACTCCAGGAATGTACAGAGGGGTTATTACTTCTAATGGGTTAATGGAGGTGAAGATATTTAGCGAATAAGTGAAGAAGTCGGAGTTATATCTACGTGAGTTAGAATGATATACTATTTCCTCTCAACTTGGACCATCTTGTAAAGCTTATCACCACGACGAACAAGGTCACTTACTTTGATTGAGCACAAGTCATCTTTTACAACTTTTTTAACAGGATCCAGATCAAGTCTAACTTCATCAACAACAGCTTCATAAACACCTGTTGTTTCTCCGATAATTTTTATCTCATCGCCAATACCAAGATCGTGAGTTTCTATTTTGATTTCTGCTACACCAATCTTGCCAAAATAGTTGGTTACTTTACCAATATACATTTTTCGCTTGGTTGCCTGATTGCCATAGTCTTCTGTCCATTCGCCAAACTTACGCCTCATGTAATAACCTTCCCAAAAACCTCGGTTGTAAACTGTTGACAAGCGCTCGTTCCAGTTGTCAATATTTTCCTGATTATAATTTCCTTCAAACCATGCGTCTACAGCATCACGATATACAGAAGTAATCGTCTTTACATATTCCGGTGAACGTCCACGTCCTTCAAGCTTCAATACCCTTACTCCTGCATCAAGAATGTGATCCAACAAAGCAACTGTGTTGAGATCTTTTGGCGACATTATGTATTCATTATCAATTTCCAGTTGTTCGCCTGTTTCTTTATCTGTAACAGTATATTTTCGTCTGCATTGCTGTAAACATTCTCCACGATTAGCTGATGAGTTAAGATTGTCAAGACTTAAATAACATTTACCGGATACAGCCATACAAAGAGCTCCGTGTGCAAACACTTCAATCTGCACTAGTTCACCCGATGGTCCTGTTATGTTTTGCTCACTAATAGCTGTTGTAATTGCTTTTACTTGTTTAATTTCAAGTTCTCGAGCTGTGACCATCACATCGGCAAATTGCGAATAATACTTAACCGCCTCAATATTTGTAATATTGGTTTGTGTTGACATATGGATTTCCATGCCAACTGAATGCGCATATTGGATTACGGATTGATCGGAAGCTATTATTGCCGTTATATCATTTTGGTTGGCTGCATCAACAACCTCTTGCATTGTGTCAATCTCACTATCGTAAATAACTGCATTCAATGTAATATAGGTTCGAACATTGTTTTCTTTACAAATACTTGAAATTTTAATTAGATCATCAAGAGTGAAATTTTTAGAAGATTTGGAACGCATATTAAGATTGCCTATGCCAAAATAAACTGAATTGGCTCCTCCTTGAATTGCAGCCATTAGCGATTCGTAGGAACCGACTGGTGCCATTATTTCAATGTCGTTTGCGGTCATTGTAACAGATTAGAGTAGCTAAAATAGCAAATATGAAAATAGGATTACGAAATTCTACAAGCTCAAATTCTTTCTTTCGAAGATAAGCAACCAGGCTACACCTATGGTTATTGCTGAATCGGCAAGGTTAAATATAGGACGGAAGAAAATAAAGTGACCATCATAACCAAAGATCCATGAAGGAAGCCACGATGGGCTATCTGCCTGAGTGAAATCGATAATTGGAAAATATAGCATATCAACCACACGGCCATGCAGAAAAGACGCATACCCCTGTCCATCTGCAGCGAAAGTGCCAAGTGTATGATATGTACTTTGAGTAAATATCATACCATAAAAAGCACTGTCGATAATATTCCCAAAAGCACCTGCGAATATCAATGATATGCTGATGACCAAGCCATTACTTCTCTTTCTTTTAATAATTAGGATCAAATAAATAGCGATGGCAATTATTGCGAGTATCCTGAAGATGCTAAGGAAAAGCTTCCCGAACTCACCTCCAAACTGCAAGCCAAATGCCATTCCGTTATTTTCAGTAAAATATAGGTTGAACCATTGCCCAATTATTGGAATCTCTTCACCAAGAGTCATGCTGAGTTTAACCCAAAACTTCAACGATTGATCTGCAATCAGAACAAACAGTATTACAATAAGGGATTTTTTCAATTCAGTTTAATTAATTGGATTGGGTTTTGCCATCTGATTCTTAGCATCAATGCTTAAGGTTGCATGAGGCACAGCCTTCAGTCTTTCTTTGCTTATTAGCTTTCCTGTAACACGACAGATACCATATGTTTTATTTTCAATGCGTATAAGTGCATTTTCGAGGTTAGTAATAAAACGTTGTTGACGGGCAGCTAGTCTGCTGTTTTCTTCTTTTGAAAGAACCTGTTGTCCTTCTTCAAGCACCTTAAATGTCGGGGAAGTGTCGTTTGTTCCGTGTTCGCTATTATTACTATATGCTTCTGTTAGCAATTCAAAATCCTGATTTGCTTTTTTCAGTTTAGCAAGGATTATTTGCTTAAATTCTTCAAGTTCTGAATCTAAGTATTTTGTCTTTTTACTGTCTCCATTATTATTCTCTTTCATAGCCTTCTGTTTAAATATCATTAATAAATGAGGTATTTTGACCGTATAAATATAGGTATTATTTTTAAACACTTACAATCAGAAACTCAATTATGGTAATGTTATTGTTTATTAATTATTAACCTTATAGAAATTCCTTCCAGTAATTCAATTTCTTCGGCTTCCTTTTGTTCAAGCTTTTCAACTAAGCTTAAATCAGTAAGGGTTTCCGAGCAAATATAATCATTAAAATTTATTATAGCATCGTCTGATTTGCTATTCTTTTCAATTTGAAGAGTTATTCTGTCTGTGACTTCCAAACCCTTTTCTTTTCTGAGATTTTGAACACGATTTACAAATTCCCTTGCCAAACCTTCTTCCTTTAGCTGAGGCGAAACGGTAATATCAAGAGCAACGGTTATCAAACCGTCGGTTGCAACGCTCCAACCAGGTATATCTTCAGTGCTGATCTCTACATCTTCAAGGCTTATCTCAAAAATATCATCATTAATTTTTATAGAGTAATTACCTTCATCTTCCAATTTTTTAATGCCTTCCTGATCAATATTGTTAATAGCACCAGCAAGTTGTTTCATAAGCTTACCGAATTTAGGCCCAAGGGTCTTGTAATTTGGCTTGATTCTTTTTACAAGTACGCCCGATGCATCTGTGATATACTCAATTGCTTTAACATTAACTTCTGAAATAATGAGGTCTTCAACAGATTTAATCTGTTTTAAAGTATGATTAGAAAATACGGGGATCATAATTTTTGCCAAAGGTTGTCGTACACGTAGGAAGTTTTTCTTTCGCAAAGACAACACCATTGATGAAATTTTTTGGGCAAGTTCCATTCGTTCCTCAAGATCCTTATCAATTAACTGATCATTGGCAACAGGAAAGTCAGTAAGATGCACCGATTCTACTTTATAATTTCCACTTACACTATTCAAATCCATAAATAACCGATCACTAAAAAAAGGAGCAATTGGTGAGCTTAACTGAGCAACAACCTCAAGTACCTTGTATAGTGTTTGATAAGCTTCTATTTTATCTTTTGCATAGGTTCCTTTCCAGAATCTTCTACGTGATAATCGAACATACCAGTTACTAAGATGCTCGTTTACAAAATACTGAATTGCTCTGCCAGCCTTTGTTGGCTCATAATTTGTAAAAGCCGTATCAACATTTTTAATAAGAGTGTTGAGCTCAGATAGAATCCATCTGTCCAGCTCAGCTCTTTCAACTACAGGAATTTCCTTTTCACTGTTTGTAAATCCGTCGATATTTGCATAAAGTGCAAAAAATGAATATGTATTATAAAGTGTTCCAAGGAATTTTCTTCGTACCTCATCAATACCTGATAAATCAAAACGTAGATTATCCCATGGCTGTGAATTGGTTATCATATACCACCTTGTAGCATCAGGACCATACTCATCAATCGTACTAAATGGATCTGCAGCATTACCCAACTTCTTCGACATTTTATTGCCGGTTTTATCTAGCACAAGTCCATTGGATACAACTGTTTTATAAGCAACCGAATCAAACAACATTGCTGCAATCGCATGTAAAGTGAAAAACCATCCTCGTGTTTGGTCAACACCTTCGGCAATAAAATCGGCTGGAAAGTTTCGTTCAAACTCTTCTTTATTTTCAAATGGATAATGAAATTGTGCATATGGCATTGAACCTGAGTCAAACCAAACATCAATAAGCCCGGGTTCACGAACCATTTTTTTGCCACTATCTGAAACGAGAATTATTTCATCAACATAAGGTTTATGAAAATCAAAAGTTTCATAGTTTTCCTTGCTCATATTGCCGGGTTCGAAATCAGCTAGTGGGTTAGTCAACATAAAGCCTGCAACTATAGCTTTTTCAACTTCTGCTTTTAGTTCTTCGGCAGAACCAATCGCAATTTGTTCGAGCCTGTCTTCTGTAACCCATATTGGCAACGGCACCCCCCAAAATCTTGATCGTGATAGATTCCAGTCAACAAGATTTTCCAACCAGTTTCCAAATCTACCTTCACCGGTTGCTTTAGGTTTCCAGTTGATCGTCTTGTTTAACTCAATCATTCTGTCTTTAAGAGCAGTAGTTTTAATGAACCAGTTGTCGAGAGGATAATAGAGTATTGGTTTATCAGTCCGCCAGCAATGCGGGTAACTATGTACATGCTTTTCTACTTTAAAAGCTTTATTATCCTTTTTAAGACTTACAGCAAGGTCGATATCCAGCGTATTATTATTGTTTTCCGGTGAATTATCATATTCATTCTTCACATATCTTCCGGCAAACTCTCCGTACTTATCAACATCAACAAAGTCATTTACAAAGTCGCTATCAAGATCATCAATATTAAAAAATCGACCTTTGAAATCAACCATTGGACGACGTTCACCATTTTTATCAATTAGCACCAACGGAACAATGCCCATTAACTTGGCTACTCTGTCATCGTCAGCACCAAAAGTAGGTGCAACATGTACAATACCTGTTCCTTCTTCTGTAGTAACAAAATCACCGGGAATTACTTCAAAGGCATTACCCATGGGCTTTATCCAGGGGAAGAGTTGCTCGTAACATAATCCAGTTAGCTCAAATCCCTTGAATTCACCAACAACTTTGAAAGGAATTTTTTTATCACCATGATTATAATCGTCAAAACTTAGATCCTTATTCTTTTCATTGAAATATGAATTAAGCCTGTCTTTGGCGATGATAACAGTTATAGGAATTCCAGTATATTGATTGAAAGTGACTACTTTAATATAATCTATTTTATCGCCAACAGCAAGAGCAGTATTTGAAGGGAGTGTCCATGGAGTTGTAGTCCAGGCGAGGATAAAAAGATCACCTTCAACATCAGCAAATATACTATGAGAAGCATCCTGTTTAATAACCTTAAACTGTGCAACAGCCGTAGTATCAGTTACATCACGGTAGCAGCCAGGCTGATTGATTTCATGGGTGCTGAGACCAGTACCAGCAGCAGGTGAGTATGGTTGAATGCTATAACCTTTATAAAGAAGATCTTTTTCATTGAGCATCTTTAATAAGTACCACACTGATTCAATATACTTATTGTCGAAAGTTATATAAGGATGATCAAGATCAACCCAGTAACCAATTTTTCTGGTGAGCTCATCCCAAAGGTCTTTATATTTAAGTACCTCTTTTCGGCAAGCATTATTATAATCCTCAACACTTATTTTCTTACCAATATCTTCCTTTGTGATTCCAAGGGTTTTTTCAACACTAATTTCAACAGGTAATCCATGTGTATCCCATCCCGCTTTGCGTTCAACATATTTTCCTTTTAGGGTTTGATACCGACAAAATAAATCTTTAATTGTCCGAGCCATTACATGATGAATACCCGGTACGCCATTAGCAGAGGGTGGCCCTTCATAAAAAACAAAAGGCTCATTACCCTTTCGGTTTTCAAGACTTTGAGCAAACACATCATTTTTCTCCCAAGTAGCTCTAACCTCTTCGGCTAGCTGTGGAAGATTAAGTTGTGCGTATTCAGTATATTTTGTTCCCATTTAGGAAATAATTTTGCGCAGTTAAAAATTAGCCAGCAAAACTAATAAAAAATAGGGTAGTTAACTTGGTTATTTTGGGTTAAAAGTTCAGCTCAATTTTTTACCAATCCTTCAATCACCGGATTAGTAAGAATATTTGTGATTATATCATAGCTTCCAAACTCACCTATCTCCTCTACCAATTCTTTTACTCTTCTTTTCTTTTCTGATTTACTATCTTTCGAAGAAAGTATCCTTGTAAGTTCTTTTACCTGTGAACCTTTAAATTCATCTAATATGATGTTAAGCAGCTCACTTGTAGCTACTTCAGTATTCACATTATAAGTTTTGGGTATTCCATAAATATTGAGTTCATCAATAGCCGCTTTTAATACTTCTGTTGCCAGTTTTTTCGATCCTTCCTCATATGATTCATTACCTGAGGCGTCTCGCAACGACCAGGAAGTAAATTCAAAATCAATATTTTTAAGCTGCTTTATTTTCTCATCTCCACTTCCAAAAATGCGCGCTAATATGATAACTGAATATTTCTTCCATGATTCAAAGTCAAAATCAGGAGCGTCTAACTTTTTTATTTGATTGTTAAGAAGGTCAATCTCTTTCTTTACCATTGCAATAATCGTTTTTGTAAAAGTACAAAATATATTTGGGCAATATAACAACGCGTTACTACCCGATTTGATCAGTAATAGTCTAATTATAAAATTGATTATTTATCGATTATCATTGACTTTATTAGCTTTTTTATTTCATTAACCATTTAAAATCATTTCGGGCTATTTTATTTGAGAAATTATTATATTTGCCGCCACATTAAAATCCTTAAATAATAGCTTTTTATGGAGAAAAATAACGTTGGCCATATTGCACAAATTATTGGCCCTGTAATCGACGTAGTTTTCGAAAAAGAAGAAAACCTTCCGAAAATATTTGATGCTCTTGAGATACATAGAGATAATGGTGAAAAATTGATACTTGAAGCACAACAGGCTATTGGCGAAAATACTATTCGTACAATTGCTATGGATTCTTCTGATGGGCTTCACAGAGGAATGGAAGTAATTTCTCTTGGAGAGCCAATTTCAATGCCTACCGGAGACAAAATCAAGGGACGCTTATTTAACGTAATTGGAGATGCCATTGATGGCATGGATAACGTTGACTCAAAAAAAAGGTATCCTATTCATAGGGATCCTCCAAAATTTGAAGAACTTACCACTACTAAAGAAGTATTGTACACAGGCATCAAAGTTATCGACCTTATAGAACCTTACTCAAAGGGTGGTAAAATTGGATTATTTGGTGGCGCAGGTGTTGGTAAAACTGTAATCATTATGGAACTTATCAACAACATTGCTAAATCATATGCCGGACTTTCGGTATTTGGTGGTGTTGGTGAACGTACTCGTGAAGGAAATGATTTGCTTCGTGAAATGATTGAGTCGGGCGTTATTAAATACGGAAAAGAATTCACAGAGAGCATGGAAAAAGGTGGTTGGGATTTGTCAAAAGTTGATCACAAAGAGCTCGAAACATCACAAGCCACTTTGGTATTTGGACAAATGAACGAACCTCCTGGTGCGCGTGCTCGTGTTGCGTTATCAGGCTTAACCGTAGCTGAATATTTCCGTGACGGTGATGAAAAATCAGGTGGCCGCGATATATTGTTTTTCATAGATAATATTTTCCGTTTCACGCAGGCTGGTTCTGAGGTATCAGCACTTCTGGGAAGAATGCCTTCTGCAGTTGGTTATCAACCAACACTAGCTACCGAAATGGGTATTATGCAAGAAAGGATTACTTCAACAAAGCGAGGTTCAATTACTTCAGTTCAGGCAGTATATGTTCCTGCAGATGACCTTACCGACCCCGCTCCGGCAACTACTTTTGCTCACCTTGATGCAACAACAGTTCTTAGTCGTAAAATTGCTGAACTTGGTATTTATCCTGCAGTTGATCCTCTGGACTCAACATCGCGTATTCTTACTCCCGATGTTGTAGGTGATGAACATTATAACACTGCTGAAAAAGTTAAGCGTATTCTTCAGAGATATAAAGAATTGCAGGATATTATTGCTATTCTTGGTATGGATGAACTCTCAGAAGAGGACAAACTTATTGTTCATCGTGCAAGAAGAATACAGAGATTTTTATCACAACCTTTCCATGTAGCTGAACAATTTACAGGCCTTCAAGGTGTGGTTGTATCAATTGAAGACACGATAAAGGGGTTCAACATGATTCTTGATGGTGAAGTTGATGAATATCCTGAAGCGGCCTTTAATCTTGTTGGAACAATTGAAGAAGCGATTGAAAAAGGCAAAAAGTTACTTGCTGAGAGCAAATAGTTATACGTTAATAGTTATTAATTATATGTTGGTTTCAATTAATCTAACCTATTTTCATATAACGTTTAACTTATAACAAATAACAGATAACACATAAAGAATGAATCTCGAAATAATTACTCCAGACACAACCATTTATCAAGGGGAAGCTGAATTGATTCAATTACCAGGAATCGACGGTTCGTTTGAAATTCTGAATAATCATGCTCCACTGATATCAGCCCTGAAGAAGGGAAAAGTTAAAATTAAAAAGAGTGGTAAGGAAGAGTTTTTTGAGATTAATGGAGGAGTTATTGAAGTTCTTGAAAACAAGGTGCTTATATTGGCAGAGTAGAGACTTGTCTTATCATAAACAATAAACGCGTTATGATTATAAGGACTTTATTTACTTTGTTTTTTTACTACTCCTGAACAATAAATATCAACAGCTCGTGTCCCCTTTGGGTTTCCCATAGCTGCAGCTTTATGCCAATCTTTACATGCAAGATCCATTTGCTTTAGGAAATAATGAGCTAGCCCCCTGTTAATAAATGCTTCTGAATTCTTATCGTCGTATTCTATAGCCTTGTTTAGGTCCTGCAACGACTTTTGATACATTTTTTGTTGACCAAACATAGTGCCCCTGTTAAAATATACCATACTGAAATGTTGTGCAACTGCAATTGTACTATCATAAAATTTTGTAGCCTCTACAAAATCTCCCTGTTCATAGTATAATAGCCCAATCGCGACCAAGGATAATGAATCACTTGGATTCAATCGTACTGCATCTTTATAGTACGACATTGACAGCTCCTTTTGTCCCAGATCATAATAAATACGTCCTAAATTATAAAAGACCTTATCGTTATCAGGCTTAAACTCCAGTGCAAGTTTAAATGCTTCAATGGCCTGGTCGAAGTTACCCTCTTTATAATAAGTTATTCCATTAGTAAACTGAGTGCGTGCCCTTCTTAATCGTAAAGCTTCATCTTCATCCTCAATGGTTCCTCTTTCAGCCTCTGTATTTCCCGATTTTGAAACAATTCCTAAAACTGGATCGCCCTCTTCGGTGCTATTTTCTAGTGATGTGCTATCAGGTTTAAAATCATCATCATCAAAGGTGATAGTTGCTGAACTATCTGTTATGGTAGCTACTACTTTATCTTGATTTTCATTTGTTTTGTCATTTGAACTATTATTTACATCGCAAGCAAATAAAAACAGGACTACTACTATAAGAATAATTATAATTCTTTGCATATGTTTTTTAATTTTTAAGTGTGCAAAGATAGAAGATATTGATGAATAATTAATAGTGAATGGACAATTTTGAATTGCTTCAAAACCAACTCATTTAAAGTATAAAAACTAGATTTTAATTACGAGTTACATTTAAAGGATTAGTTATCTTTTAATAATCAATCTTTTAGTAGCTACACCCATTTCGGTTTTAACACTTATAAGGTATACTCCTTGTTGGTATGAATTGGTGTTTAGTTTAACGTTAGTAGCACTACTGATTTTGTTTGTGTAGACAATCTGACCAGCATAGTTGGTAATTGTAATATGCCCAATTGGTAATGTTGAATTAATTGCTACTATGTTTATTGCAGGATTAGGGTATAATGTAATATGTTCTGCCATATTTTCATCATCAATTCCTTCAAAATAAACAAGCACATAGTCATCAGTGGGTATTTCAAGAGCCATTGCCGGGGTTGATTCACACATATCTGTTTCACTTGAATAACTTGCCGTTACCTGGTAATAATATCCTGTATAAGGATAAATATTTGGATATTCATCATTGTAACAATATAAAGTTTGCCCATCAACAAAATCAACTACATAATACAATTCATATTCCGTTTCATTTATCTCCATTCTATAAATATTAAATCCTGTTATGGAGCGATAACTGTTACTATTAACAACAAATGGAATTTCACTCATTTTTTTAACAATTAATGAGTCATCAAAAACCGGTACCGGTATATCCTGTGCATCCCAACAAATTTCGATATAAGGTTCATTTGTAGAAGGATTCCACAATGGCTCACCAGTAAGATCAGCTGGAGGAACACATACTCGATATACATTTATATTATCTAACATCCATGAAATTATATCAAATGAGTTTTGTCCGGTGGCATTGAAACGAATATTAATGGCATTGCCTGTGGCATATTGAGTGATATTAAGAATGTTATTTGTAAAACCAAACTTACCGCTATTGGAAAATTCAGCTGCCAAATTCCATGAGGTTCCATCGTAAACCTCTATTAACATTTTTTCATCTCCGGTTGAATTTCTATCTTTTAGCTGGAGATCAAAACTTAAAAACAGGTCACCCTCTGTAAGATAATCAACAATAATTGGATAGCTTGTTAGTGTTGAGGTATAATCGTTTTCCAACAACGGATCCCATGTGAATTCTGCAGAGGGTTCTGGCTCACCTTCTTGTGAATTAATAGCCCAATTCTCTGAGTTTTCGTTGAAAGTCCAGTTTTGAAATGAAAAAGTTCCATTGTCCCAGCCCTCGAAGAATGGTATTATTGAGCCCCAAACAACATCCACAACATCAGGACCATTCCATGCCGACTCCCCAAATTCTCCAGGAAAACCAAATATGTCAAGGTCATATTCTGCAGACACATAATATTCATAAGGGTTTGGTTCTAAATTATTATCAATATAAGTTATCCAATCATCAACACCCTGACCTTCATAGGGTATATTGGCAATATTAATACTATCACGATATAAATTGAATGAAACCAAACCTTCAGGGATATTAGTTTCTGCAATTGGTGGATTCCACATCAACATGACTTCATCTGTACCATAAGTATATTCATCAGTCAGGTTTCTAGGGGGTTGTAAATAAACAGATTCCCAAGATGTACAGATGGAATCACTTGTTCCACAATCATATACGGCTCTCACGCATGCTTCATAAGGAAGGCCATAAGTAAGGTCTTCAAAAGTATATGAGGTTTCACCAGAATCAGTTTGTGCAAGAAAAACAATATTTAGAAATATATTATAACCGATTACAGGAGCCAGACCATTTTTTATTTCCACATTATCAACTGCCCAGCCTGATGCCCAGTCACCATGATCATCACCATGAAATGCGACCATTACAGGCTCACTGTTTGGTCCTGATATTGAAGAAAGGTCTACGATTTTACTATTCCACTCACTATTGGGTGACATGGTTTCTATCACCTCCCATGTTGTTCCTTGATCATAACTATATTCAACATAGACACTATGTCCGAATGATCCATCATAAAACTGAGTAAAATAAAGTTGAAAATCATCGCTTTCACGTAAATCAACCTGAGGGGTTATTAAATAATCCATGGAACTATTACTTGGACCAGTGCCTAACATATCATCATTTACAGCTGCATAGAAACCATCTCCTGGAGGAACCGGCCAGCCACCCGAGCTTGCATCATCAGTCCGAAACCATCCTACATCAATTGCTGTTGCCTGCCAACCGTTCGGAGGAAATGTTGACCCTTCAAAATCTTCAAGATAGAGCTGTGTAATAAGAGGTTCATCCCATGTTGCAACAGATGTAAGAGGATCTACATATAAATTTTGTGGGGGGTACATTTTTTGTATTAACTCAATACCAATAGTTGTATCATTTAAAATGACAAATCCATTACCAAATGAATTAACATATCCAACTTTAGAAACAAGTAAGACATAAGATCCATCAATCACGCTATCAAATACTACAATTCCATTTGTATCAGTTATTCCTTGAAAAAGCTCATATGGATAGTCATGACCTATTAATGCGACCTCAGAATTTTCAAGTTCGCCATCATTGCATAATGAAACAACAATTGTGACTTCATTATCAAGTAGGTGAGCAACAATATTTGAATATATCCATTCGGACTCGTTAGATTCGTAGTTGGCCTTTATCGCATAAGCATAGAAACCTTCATCGTAACTACCATACGACTGATCAAGATAATTAAGATCAGTAGTATTAGCTATTGATGTTAGTGTACCTGTTGATGGACCTAAATTTGGATCAAAATCGCTAATTAATGCAACCGTAAAGTCTACTAAACTTCTGCTTGAATTAAGGTTTTCTATGTTGGGATACCCTCCACCTTTAACAGTGCCATTAAGATCTGTTTGTGAACCTCTTGTCAAAAACGGCTCTCCTGTAGCTTTTGGTAACTGTAAAGTTATTCGGTTTGATTTGCTATTCGACGATCCTGTGTTCGGCCCACAAACATATGCCCTGATCATAATGTCCTGATAAGGTGAAATTGACCAGCCAGATCCGGGTGGTTTTACCACCGACCGATATACAGTAGGCATGTCAGTATCTACCCCTATTGAATCAGCATTAAGGCCATAGCCCTGATACCATATAAAGTAAAAATCACCTTCATCAATAATAGTGCTAAAAAAATCGTAGAAATCAACCCATCCGCCACTGTTAATATCTATCCATATTGAATCAAGTGTTGTTCCTGGTAGCCCGTCTACGCCATCATCATCCATAATAGTAATTGCGAATTGCATACCTAGAGGGAAATAAAGATCACCTACGTATATTCGCCCCCCCAATACTGTTGCAGGATATGCGGCAGGGGTGAAGTGTACTCCAACTGCTCCTCCAGGTAAAGCCCAATTTACATAATCATCAGCTTCACCATCATCATATATTATTTCGTTACAACTAATTGGACTCTCCCAGGTAATCAAGCATTCTGTGTCAGGTTCATTGGGATCGGCAAATACCCAGCCAACAGCGTTTGGTGTTTCCACCATGCAAATACTGACCTCTGTCATGCCTCCTTCTGTTCCGAAGATGCCTCCAACAAAAGCAGATTCAAATCCAAAGAGATCAAAATATAAGTCATAAGTAGCTTCATCTACATATAACTCATAGTAACCTAAAGCATTTGTTGTAGCTGAGTAATTTTCAGCACCATAAGCAGTTACTGTTACTCCAGCCAAGGGTAAACCAGTATTGCAATCATGAACATAACCAAAGAACATAGCCGGTGTATAAACGAGCATCTGGTTAAATATGCTATCCTCAAGGTGAAGTGGATCGTTAGTTTCAATTTTTAACCACTCATCATGCAATCCAACCGGGAAACCTGTGGCATCATAAGTTAGTGTTATATCTAGTGTTTCACCAGACGGAATTTGCCCTGTTGCTGGTTCTACATCTATTATATAACCAGACCCATAATCTGGAAAAGTAAAGTCAAGCATACCATCTCCACAGCTTTCAAGAGTAAGAATTACTTCTTCCTGTGTATCGATCCATTGTTCGTTATATATCGTGGTGGGACTCCAGCAGAGTTCTGGGACATACCATTCAATACAGGTTGTTGCACTTAAACTGTCGGCGTTACCTTCATCAGTAACTGGAACTATGGTATAGCAAGTTGTGCCATAGTTGGGTAGAAAACCTGTTGCAATCAAGCCAGTTGTGGTTCCTATAGGTACACCATTGCGTTTAATCAAAAAATATTGGAAAGTAGGTGGTGAGGAGGAAAAGCATGAATCGGGGTACATCCAAGTTAGCAAAATCTGTCCAGTAATCTCATTAATAAAAGAAATTTCAAGGTTATAAACCGCACACAAAGGATTCCCTGCAAAAGTCCTTGTAACGGGAACATTATATGTTCCTATATCAGGATCCGTTGGTATTACTAATTCTGCAGTATAAGCTTCTCCTAATTCTGAACTAGTCGCATCTGGGTTAACGCTAATATTTTGGTTACCGGCATTTGCAAGTATGTTACTATTATATTCGTCAAGTGTCAACTTGCTAATAATAGGGAGATTATGTATGCTTTTTCCGAAAGGGATCACATAAGGTTCTGTCAAATTACTATTATTATCAATAGCGATTTTTTGTATTTGTACAAGGGGTGATCGGGATTGACTAAGTACAAAACTGGAAGAAAAAAGTATAGTTAGTAATAATACATACTTTGTAGTTGTCTTCATCTGCATTTGGTTTAGATTAATAATTAGGGTATTAATTAATGCATGATACTTATATGACAGTAAAATAAGGTTTTACCCTTACTGGTTTAAGGAATCTTTTCAAATTTATGTCAAATAGGAAATGTGTAGCAGTCAATTTTTAAGATAACATAGGAATATTTACTTCTTATTAAAAGCAAAGAAAATATTGGTTAATATTTCTTCTTCCCAATACCAACAGAGGCAGGCAATGACAAATGCGCTTGTACCAAAACCCAATTATCATCAATTTTTTCAACAACACCGGTAAATCGCAAACCTTCATAACTATGAGCCTCACCATTGTACATGTAATTATAATTTAACGTTTCGGCAAACCATGCTGTGTTACATGTATTGTTTAGTTTTATAAACTGGTTAGAAGCTGAAATATAAGTGTCGGTTATGTGGCTAAACTGTTCTTTTATAGCTTCCTTAATATTCACCCATCCCATTAACCTTTCGTCAGTATCAGTTCCATAAAGGATTATATCCTCATCTGGCGCCCAAATGGTTTCAATAAGATCAAAATCTTGATTTTCGTTTGCAAGAATATAGTTTTCAAGCAAATTCTCAATGGATTCCCTATCTGCTGTACCATCATTCTCCTTATTTTGATAATCGCATGAGCCCGCTAAAAGCAGTATGCTTAACACAAATGTTGAATATAAAATTTTCATGGCAGTATGTTTTTAAACTTTTAAATTTAAAGAATTGTTGTTCATAAAACCCAATGGTGTGAAATTACGCTTTTTATCAATGAAAGTCAAGTATATAATTTTTTTTGAAGTTACCCCATTTTTTAAGTGAAGCCAAATTCTAATTGCTCTATATCTCTATCAGGAGGCCTGGCCGCCGTTATTTTTCCTGGAGAGCGTCT
>NYYH01000080.1 GCA_002686705.1 Bacteroidota bacterium | reverse complement strand
CTGATAGAGATATAGAGCAATTAGAATTTGGCTTCACTTAAAAAATGGGGTAACTTCAAGTAGTATTTCAATTGACAATCTGGAAAGCATTCATGGTGAGTCATATAACAGCTTTACTGATTTAAAGGAGATACTTAATTTGGCTGTGGATAAACTTCCCGAAATCCAACGATCGGTTGTTATGTTGCGTGATTATGAGGGTTATTCATATGAAGAGATTGGAAAAATAACCAATCTTAGTGAATCGCAGGTTAAAGTTTATATATATCGTGCACGTGTGTTTTTGAAGAAATTTATAGTGAGCCCAGAGTTTGTTATCTGAGAATGAAGAATAATATTGACATAAATAGAGCGAATTACGAAGAGTATGTGATTGACTATCTTGAGGGTTCTCTGAATACTTTTGAGAGAGATTGTTTTGATGATTTTTTGGGTAATAATCCTGATATAAAGGAAGAAATTAGCAGTGTAAATGATATAACTCTCAAGGCTGACAAAAATATATTTTCCAAGAAAGACAACCTTAAAAAAAGACCTATTATTTCTATTAATAGTATAAATGAGGATAATTATGAAGAGTATTTCATTGCTAATTATGAAAATGATTTATCCGACGAAGAGAAGAAAACATTATCACAGTTCCTTAATAAAAATCCAAACTTAAAGCAGGAGTTTGAAATTCACAATAAATTAAAATTAGTACCGGTTGGAGATGTTATTTTTTCTGATAAGAATCTGCTAAAACAGAAATCCAAACTAAGTCCAGTCTGGTATTCTGCGGCAGCAGCATTGATTATTTTATTTACTTCTTACTGGTTTCTTTTTGATCAACAACCTGCATCACGTGAAAGATTTACCTCTGTAAATAAAATAATTCCAAAGGCAATTTCAAATTCACTATCATCAGAAACAATCCCTAAATTTGATCCCCAGTTCAGACAATTATCTATAATTCCAGCTTCTGATGATGATATCTTAAAGGGTAAACGCGAAGAAATGCTACTTGCATACGTTGAAAGCAAAAGAATTAACATACAATTAGTTAACGTAGATGATTTTGCCCTTATTATTGAACACGAAAAAAGTAATTTATTAACAGTCACAGAAAATATTGACAATGGTATTCTAGCAAATGCTGAAGTTAATAGCAAGTCTGACAAAGGTTTAATTGCTAGCATTTTCAATAATCAGATTAAAAAGCTTGGATCTAAACTAGGATTTAAGAAAAAGGAATCGAAAAAATCTGGTGACCCTACGTATGTTCAACTAATTGATAAAGGACTAACTGTGTTTAATACAATAACCGGCAGTGAAACATCAACCGTTAAATCATATAATATGTATGGTGAACTTACAAGTTATCAGGTTGAAGGGAGAGAAGTACTTTTAAGTAAGAACCAATCTAGTAAATCATCTCAGTAATCAACCAAAAAATGCCTTTGTAATTTAGTTGCAAACCGATTAATTCAAATCAATTTATTTAAAGGAAGTCAGGTAGTTGCACTTATTCAAAATCTTTAGGAACACCACAAATCATAACAAATGGGTTATCAGACGACTTATTGCGATATTGATGTTTTTCATTAGGCGAAACTAAAGCAAAATCACCTTTATTAACATTTAATTTTTCCCCAGCTTCGTTTATTATATATCCTTCGCCTTCAATAATATAATTCATGTGCTCATAATTATGTTTGTGATAGGGTGTGTAGCCACCAGGTTCAAGAGTAAATACCCGATTATGAATAAACAGGTGCACCATCATTTTTTGAAAGAGGAATTTGTTTGGAGGCACCAGATGCCCCTGTCATCTCAACTTTATTTTTTTGTACCTTATTTAGTGAAACAATTTTCATAGCGTTGTTAGTTTATTTTCAAGTCCTCAATAAATTTATCATCTGTATAAATCCAGAATAAGGGTTGCCATCTTTCAATTCCGTTAAAATCCAATCGGCGCGCGACAGGTGCCAAACCAATAATCTTTTTGCTAAAATTAAGGTTCTCAGGAACAATACACCATTCTTCTAAAAACCTTAATCGAATTATATCTTCAGGAAGAATATTATTAATTATCGTTGTGTCAAACAGGTCGTACGGAGGTTCATTTTTCCTCATTGTAACTATCATAGTATCAGAAAAAATGTCTCGAACCTCGAGTTTATCAATTGGGTTATTAAAATAATCATAAGCCTGCCACTTACCTGATTTTGCTCCGTCAATTATTAAATCAACCAGCTTTTCCCTTTGTGGCCCAACCAAATTTTGAATCCACCAGTCATATTCAGGATCTGGACTTTTAATATTAACATCATATTGAATTTTTTCAGTAATAACCTCGTTCTTATCATGTTGACAGGCAAAGAAGGTAGGTACGAAAAGAATAATTAGAATGTAAAATCCATATTTCATAGTTGTACAATTTAACTCAAAATTAAAAAATGTTACCTTTATACTCTAATTTCAACGCATAAATGAAAAAATTGTTATTAATAACAGTCCTGGTTTTTTTGATTCTAAATTTAATTGGACAGGTTATACCAGAAGACAGGCGTGTTGATTGGGAATCAGCAATTCAAAACATAACCTATTTCCAGCCTGATGTTCAATTAAATGTCATGGATTTTGGTGCTACTGGAAATGGTGTCACTAATGATCAACCAGCTATTATGAGTGCAATTGAATCGTTAAATAACCATCCCGGTTATGTCTATTTTCCTGAAGGTGATTACCTTATTGAGGAACCAATTATCTTAAAGGACAGTTGTATACTAAAAGGATCTGGTTCCGAATTCTCGACCTTGATATTTGATATGGGAGAAACTTCTACAAATTGTATATCTATTTCAAAAGTACAAACATCTGATTTTGTGGCTATAACTGGAGGTTATAATAAAGGTAACAATTTGATAACTATTTCTGATATAAGCCAGTTTAGTGTTAGTGATTATATCGAAATAAGACAAGAGAATGGTGCTTGGGATGTTGTGCCTATTTCATGGGCTGATTATTCAGTAGGACAGATAACAAGAGTTATAGCAATTGTAGGAAATAAATTATTGCTTGAGAGTGATCTAAGAATAGATTATTCCGAAGATCTCAACCCCGAAGTCAGGCCAATAGACCCTATCTCAAATGCAGGTATTCAATGCATGAAAATTAAGCGTATAGATCAGCCAGTGGAAGGAGCAGGAGCGAACATCTATACAAATATGGCAGCAAATTGTATAATAAGTGGAGTAGAAAGTGATACAAGTGTTGGTGCACATGTCTCGATAAATACAAGTCTAAATATACTCGTTGATGGTTGCTATTTCCATGATGCATTTACGTATGATGGTGTTGGTATGCGAGGATATGGGGTTGCTCTTAGCCATCACACAAGCGAATGTTTGATAACCAATAATATATTCAAGCATTTGCGGCACGCTATGATGATAAAAACAGGTTCGAATGGCAATGTTTTTTCATATAATTATTCAATAGAACCTTATCGAACCGAACCAATACCTGATGCTTCGGGTGATATTTCTTTTCATGGCCATTATGCCTTTTCAAACCTCTTTGAAGGAAACATAGCACAAAATATTGTAATTGATCATTTCTGGGGGCCATCAGGACCATTTAACACCATATTTAGAAATCGCGCTGAATTATATGGAATAATAATGACTACAAGCGATTTACTTGAAACTAATAATCAGAATTTTGTTGGAAGCGAGGTAACGAATTTTACTTTCCTGCACGGTTTGTATGTTCTGACTGGTGCAGATCAATTTCAATATGGTAATAATATTAAAGGAGACATTATTCCACCGGGAACAAATACGCTAAGTGATTCAAGTTATTATTTATCAGAACAACCATATTTTTGGAATGATAACTTAGATTGGCCATCTGTGGGTATTCCTAACACGCTGGATGTTGGAACAATTCCAGCAAAGATACGGTATGAAATTGGTGGTGTAAATACTATATGTCCTGATAGTGTTATTACAGATGTACATCAAGAATTGAGTAGTAACATACCGAAAATAAAAGTTTGGCCTAACCCATCTAGTAGCTTTATTAAAGTTAAAATGTTGGGAAATTATACTGGAAAAATTGGAGTAAGTTTATTAAATACTTTCGGAAAAGTTGTGCTGTCTGCGAATGTTGAAATAGATAATTCCCAATCGTTTAGGATCTCTACTCAACATATTAAACCGGGTATTTATCTGCTGTCAATCTATACGGCACATCAAGTACTTACTAAGAAAGTAGTAATCTCTAGGTAACCAATGGAAATAAAAGTTCCAACATTAATAATAGATCAGAAAAAGGCTGGTAGCAATATCGATCGGATGTTAAAGAAGGCAAAAAATGGAGGTGCGATCTTCAGGCCTCATTTCAAAACGCATCAACTAGGAGATATCGGAAAACTTTTTAAACAAAGAAATGTAAAAAAGATTACAGTTTCATCAGTTTCGATGGCCTCATATTTCGTTGAACATGGATGGAATAATATTACGATTGCTTTCCCAATAAACCTCCGTGAGATTGAGGATATTAATCAACTTGCAAGTAAAGTGAAGTTAAATGTACTAGTGGAGTCTCTAGATTCTGCATCAATAATGAGTATAAAAACTACTCAAACAATGGGTATATTTATAAAGATAGATTCTGGGTATCATCGTACCGGATTGTTACCTGGTGATCCTGAGATTGATAAAATATTGCAACTTCTGGATTCAAATAAGCTACTAATTTTCAGAGGGTTTCTAAGTCATGCAGGCAACACATACACGGCAGAATCTAAAAGTGAAATTAGATCAATAATGGAGGATAACAAAACTTGTCTAAACAAATTGAAGCAAAAATATATTGATCATTATCCTGAGATCATTATTTCATATGGCGATACTCCATCATGCAGTCTAGCAGATGATTGTACAGGCTTTGATGAAATTCGTCCAGGAAATTTCGTCTATTATGATGTAATGCAATATCATATTGGCTCATGTAGTATTAATGATATAGCTGTAGCTGTTGCTTGTCCTGTTGTTGCCGTACATGCCTCCAGAAACGAACTAGTTATATACGGTGGAGCAATACATTTATCAAAGGAGTTTATCGCACCTGAAAAAAGTCCAAGGTTTTTTGGATATATTGTTAATCTTACGGACGAAGGTTGGAGTAATCCAATACAAGGAGCATATGTGTCAGCATTGTCTCAAGAACATGGAGTTATTAAAATGAAACATAAAGATCTCATGCAATATAAACCTGGAGCTATTATTGGCGTATTACCTATACACTCATGTTTAGCAGCAAATTTGTTGCGGACGAATTACCAACTAATTAATAATTAACGATTCTTTTTTGATCTTTGATTGCTTCTTTTGTGATTAGGATTTTTTCTGGTAAATTTTCTTTTTCCGGTATTTGTAAACTTCTTTCCATCAATAAGAGGTTTTGTGGGGTTCCACATTGGGCCCATACCTAATTCCGATGGTAATGGAATTTTCATCACTTCGTTTTCAATAAAGTCTTCAATACGTTTAAACATGTACATATCATCTTCATTAACAAGTGTTAAGGCAACACCTGTTGCCTTGGCGCGCGCAGTACGTCCAACCCTGTGAACATAGTCTTCTGCATCATTTGGCACATCATAATTAATCACTAAATCAATGTCCTTAATATCTATACCACGGCTTAGTACATCAGTTGCGACAAGTATCCTTATTTTTTTTGCTCTGAAATTCATTAAGACCTCTTCACGCTTACTTTGATCAAAAGCTGATGAGATGCCATGTATAGCTTTTTCTGTTTTTCGCAGATCTCTGACAATATCGTTTACCTTTAACTTGGTTGAGCTAAAGATCAACACGCTGGTAATCTCGGGTTTGTTTTTAATCAAGCTACTAATAAGTGGCGTTTTTTGTGTATCATAAACTAGATAAGCAGCTTGTAATACTCCATCTGCTGGTTTTGAAATTTCAATACTTACTTCTTTAGGGTTCGTTAATATTTTAGATGCAAGTTGTCGTATCTTAGGGGGCATAGTTGCACTAAACATGAGCGTTTGTCTCTTTTTTGGAAGGTATTTTATTATTTTGATAATATCATCATAAAATCCTATATCCAACATTCTGTCTGCTTCATCGAGTATTAAGTGTTTAATACTATCGAATTTCACGTAACCCATATTTAAATGAGAAATAAGTCTTCCAGGTGTGGCAACAATAATATCGGCCCCTGAAGTTAGGGCTCGTTTTTCACTATCCCAGTCAGAGCCACCGCCACCGCCATATACCGGTATTGATTCAACAGGTGTGAAATATGTGAATCCTTGTATATGCTGATCAATCTGAATAGCGAGTTCACGTGTTGGTACAATAATTAAAACACTTGTTTCGTGTTTATGGTCGGCTGTGAGTTTATCTAGTATAGGCAAAACAAAAGCAGCAGTTTTTCCCGTACCAGTTTGTGCACAAGCAATTAGGTCATTACCTAATAATATTTCGGGTACAGCCAACTCCTGCACAGGTGTAGCTTTTTCGAAACCCATAAACGATATTGCTTCAAGCATACTATCGTTAAGTCCTAATTCTTTAAAATTCATTGATTATTATGTTAGCCCTGATGTATGAGCTTTAAGATTTTGTGTGGCGAAGTTAACAAAAAATGTTACCTGAGAATTTTAGCTATTCTGGATTAAGTTTGTAACTTAATCCCATTAACATATGGAATAAATGATTTGGTTTAAGTCACAGACTTAAACCAGTTAGTTTGGAGCTCTAATATTTAAATATTGTTGGATTAAATTACTTTTGTCATCAAATTTTTAACATGAGGATTGCCATACTTACATCTGCAGAAATGCCCCAAATGTTACCTTACGATATGGAGGTAGTTAAACTGCTCAACCATCGAGGAATTGATACAGATGTATTTGTGTGGGACGAGATGATTAGTGCAAACCCAAAGGTCCTTAAGAATTATGATGCAGTACTTATCCGTACTATTTGGGATTATTTCAAAAAGTATGATAAGTTTATTAAGTTACTCAATATTCTTGAATCATCAGGATTACCAATTTTCAATCCAGTTGAAATATTGAGATGGAATATGAACAAGCATTACCTAAACGAGTTGTAAAGTGAAGGTATTGTGATAATACCTACATTGTTTAATTCAAGTAATGAGGAGGGTATTTTTCAAAAGGCATTATCGTTAGGATGGAAAAAGATGATACTCAAACCAATGATTTCGGGGGAATTCGTATCATACTTTTGTGATTGAGGTAAATAATGAGATTCTGTTCGATCAGCTAATAAAAGATTATTTCAAAAACAGGCCATTCTTGCTGCAAGAGTTTATTCCTGAAATTTCTGATGGAGAAATCTCAATTATTTATTTTTCAAATGGATATTCCTATTCTGTAAAGAAAGTTCCCAAAAAAGACGAATATCGCGTTCAATTTGACTTCGGTGGCATATATCATTTTGGAGAAATTGATCCTCAGATAAAAGTGATATGTGACAGGATATCAAATTACATTGGTAAAAGATTATTATATCAAAGGGTTGATGGACTATGGAGGGATGGAAAGTTTCTTATTATGGAAGTAGAATTAATTGAACCTGATCTTTATCTGAATTTGAGTGACGAAGCTAAAAATCAATGGGTTGATAGTTTGATTGGGATATTAAATGGCAATTAGGAATATGCCATAAACAAAAAGGGAGGACTAACATTTAGACCTCCCCTTATATATACCAGAAAAAAGAATTATTTAATATTACCAATATTTCTCTTTACAAAATCGTTTAGTTCTTTCCCAACTAATAAGTTTTTAGCAAGCCTAGCCAAATCGTACAGTTGTTTAACAATTTTATCTTGTTTAGCAGCAGTTTTTTCATTCATTACCTTTGTGATAATCGGATTGTTAGTGTTTACAATCATTTCAAAAGTTTCCGGAAGATTGCCCATACCCATCATCATTCCGCCTCCACCTCCGAGTTTTTCCATATCCTTCATGCGACGCATAAACTCATTTTGAGTTATTGTTACAGGCAGATCTGTTTCACTGAGGTTTTCAAAAACAACATGATAAGTTTCCTTATTTATGTTACGTTCCAACACCTCCTTGAGTTTTTCTTTTTCCTTATCATCAAGTTTTGAAGGAGCATCATCTTCCTTAGTGATGATCTTATCGATTGTATTCGAATCAACACGTGCGAATGTAGAATCTTTAAATTTTTGCTCAAGGCTATTAATAAGGTGACTATCCAGTACACCGTCCATTAATAACACATCATAACCTCTTTCAGTAGCACTTTCAATATATGAGTATTGTTCATCTTTGTTTGTAGCATACAGATAAACCAGTTTCTTATCTTTATCTTTCTGAGTTTTCTCAATATGCTTTTTATATTCTTGAAATGTGAAATATTTTCCTTCTACATTTTTAAGTAAAGCAAACTTCTCAGCTTTCTCATAGAATTTTTCTTCAGAAATCATTCCATATGCAATGAATATTTTAATGTCATCCCATTTCTTTTCAAAGGATTCTCTGTCTTTCTTGAAGAGTTCATTAAGTTTATCAGCAACTTTACGCATAATATAACTTGAAATTTTCTTAACGTTACCGTCACTTTGCAGATAAGAACGACTAACGTTAAGAGGTATATCTGGCGAGTCTATTACTCCGTGCAATAATGTTAGGAAATCAGGAACAATGCCTTCAACTGAATCAGTAACAAATACTTGATTACTATACAGCTGTATTTTATTCCTTTGCATTTCATAATCCTTCTTGACTTTTGGGAAATATAGAATTCCTGTCAGGTTAAATGGATAATCAACGTTCAGGTGGATGTGAAAAAGGGGTTCTTCGAAAGAGTAAGGATAAAGCTCCCGATAGAAGTTTTTATAGTCTTCGTCGGTTGCATCACTTGGTTTTTTCTTCCAGAGAGGATTTGTATTGTTGATAATTTTTGGACGTTCAACTTCTTTAGTTTCCTGGTTGCCGTCTTTATCTTTTTTGCCTTCAATAGGTTCCTGTATTTTCTCCATCCCAAACTGAATTGGTATAGGAAGGAATTTACAGTACTTGCCAAGCAATTCGTTTATTCTATAATCTTCAAGGAACTCTTTGTTCTCTTCGTCAATATGAAGTATAACTTCAGTACCACGGTCAGTTTTATCTATATCTTCCAATGAGTAGTTAGGACTGCCATCACATTCCCATCTTACGGCTTTAGTTTGTCCACCTTTTTTATAAGTTTTGGTTTTTATTTCAACCTTATCACTTACCATGAAAGAAGAATAGAACCCTAAACCAAAGTGTCCGATAATATTGTTATGTTCAGCTTCACTTTTAGTTTTAAATTTCTTCACAAATTCTTCAGCACTTGAAAAAGCAATCTGGTTGATATACTTTTTAACTTCGTCTCCAGTCATACCCAACCCACGGTCGCGGACGGTAATGGTTTTTTTCTTCTTATCTACTTCAACATGAATAGTGAGATCACCTAATTCACCAGAAAATTTACTCAAAGATGAGAGTGTTTTAAGCTTTTGTGTAGCATCTGTAGCGTTTGAAATAAGCTCGCGTAAAAATATCTCATGATCTGAATAGAGGAATTTTTTTATAATTGGAAAAATATCCTCAGTCTTAATGTCTATTTTGCCTTTATGTAAAGTCATTGTATATTAATTTTGTTATTTGAATAAGCCAAATATCAAAGGATGTGCCAATGACTAGCAGGTGACAAAATGTCTATTTTCTATTTCAGGTTACTAGGGTGTTTGCCGTTAGCCCAATGCTCTTCAATTTCCTCCAACGTATATCCCTTTGTTTCAGGCATATAGAAGAAAGTAAATACCAATCCTCCTACGCCAATTATGGCAAAAAGCCAAAATACACCAGCAGGGTTTGAGCTATGTGCCCCATCAGGCATGGTAATTTCAGTTCCAGGTATTGTAAGAGCTTTAGTGAGTGTTAAAAAAGTTTTAGCAACGATGAAGTTAAATAACCAATTGCTGAAGGTTGCTATACTCATCGCAATTCCTCTTATCCTTAAGGGATATATTTCTGATATTATCAGCCAGGCAATAGGACCAAGACTAATAGCGAAAAAGGCAATGTAGATTGCCACGCTACCAACAGATATCCATTTTAAGGATGATCCAAGTGCTTCAGCTTGGTTAAAGGCTATTCCTAATATAGTCAATGCAACAACCATCCCTGATAATCCTAGATATAATAGTGGTTTTCTTCCCCAACGATCAAGAAGCCAAATTGCAACAATTGTAAAAAGTATATTTACTATACCTACCATAGTGGTTGCCATAATTGGTGCAAAATCCCCATGAAATCCAGCAATCTGAAAGATGGTAGGAGCATAATATATTACTGTGTTGATACCTGTAAACTGTTGAAATAACATAATACCTATACCGATTATTAATGCAGGTCGAAGCCAGGGTTGAAGTAATTCTGAGATAGATGATTTATTTTTTGATTCAGTTAACAATATTTGCTTAATTGAATCGATTTCATTTTGAATGTCATCAGGGTCAGTAGTTTTCTCAAGTGCTAGTCTGGCTGCTTCATCTTTTTTATGGCTCATCAGCCATCTTGGTGTGTCTGGAAGAAACAACATTCCCAAACCTAGTACAATAGCAGGTAGCACTCCCATAATAAACATCCAACGCCAGCCTTCATGGGTTTCAGCAAAACCAAGATCAACAAGGTATGAAGCAAAAATTCCGATAGTTATTGCTAACTGATTTAATGAAACTAAAGCCCCTCGTATCTTTTTAGGAGAAATCTCAGAAATATACAGTGGCACTGTAAAGGATGCAACACCTATTGCCAATCCGATTATAATCCGCCCTATGATTATGAAAGTTACATCTGGAGCTAAACCTGAAATAGTAGAACCAATAATAAATATTATAGATGTAACTATAATGATAATCTTACGACCGAATTTATCAGCAAGTTTACCGCTAATAATGGCTCCAATCATTGCACCAATAAGCACAACACTTACAACCCATTCCTGTAATTCCGGTAACATTTGATGTGCTCCTGGTTCTGCAAATTGAGTTTTAATAAGTAACAATGCACCCGATATAACACCTGTGTCGTATCCAAATAATAATCCACCGAACGCTGCTATTGTTGCTACGAAATAAACATGTTTGTTGTTTCTTTTTATCATAATTAATAAGTTTAGAGTATAAAAAAAATGATTTGAATTCTATTCGTTTTATTGTATGGTTATCTGTGCCTAATAAACGTACTCATAATGTAATTATTTAGCAGCTCAAATCTAATAAAAAAAAGGACAGCTATAACTTTTCGTAAAAGCAATGGTTATCAACAATTTTGAGCCGATT
>NYYH01000079.1 GCA_002686705.1 Bacteroidota bacterium | reverse complement strand
CATCAAATGTAGTGAAAAGCTCGTTAAAAATATTCTTGTTATTTTTCCTTGCAGTTGAGATAAAGCCTTCAATTCGCGCATAGAATTCAGCACCTTTAAAGCTTCTGAATGAGTTTGATATTTTCTGCTTTAGCTTAGTTGGTCTTATATCTCTTTCGGCCAAATTGTTTGTAAATGGCACTTGTTCGTTAAAGGCAAATGCCAGAACAGCATCTTGATATTTGATTAATCTTTCGACAAGATTTCTTCCTTTTGTACGTTTATAGCGGCCCCTTTTTCCTGATGTTTTTAATGGCGACGGTTCTATTTGCTCTCCTATTTTACAGATTAGCCTGAACCTATTTTCGATCACCTGTTTTTGTTTCACTCTTTCATCAAAAGGCTTCTTATAAACATTCATCAAAAATGCTTTGAACGTTTTTGCCCATTTGCTTTGCTCAGAATCTACCAAGCCTTGTAGTTCTCTTAATATATGCGCTCCGCACATGGCATGTTTGTAATTGTTAAATCTGAAATAGCTACTCCAGGAGTCATGTACAAGCCAGCCCTTGATTCGATTGAGTATGGATTGTCGCTTTCTAATGCTAATTTTCCTCGGTTCGCGTGTACAAAAAGATACGTAAAAAAAGGAGTGCTAGCTGTATGTAACCATTGTAATTTCCCTTCTATGCGTATACCTGTTTCATCAGCGTGAGCTACATCATTTGAGCTTATTTTTGATTTTATGGACTGCTCCGTATTCCCTAACTTATTATAGCATTTCTTAGCTGCAGAAAATATTGTTGATTCGTTAATGGGATAGCCAAATAAATCTGTAAACAACAGCTGTATCTTCTTGTATGGCATTTTGTAATGTACATTTAACATCACAACATACGACTTTACGCCATTACCATATTGAGCTGGAGCGTTAACTCCTTGAGGAACTATGCCTTTATTGCTTAATCCACAAACAGGACAGTTTGCCTTGTGTATCTGGTATTCGGTAACTTCCAATTTTGGTTGAGGTAAATCAAAGACTTGACGTTTTTCGGCTAAAGTAAATTCTGATTGGTGAAATTCATGTCCACAACTACAAATATCTGGTATGCATTTTACAATTTTATCTGGGTGGATAATTTGATGCAAGTTGTTGCCTTTGTGGTTTCTTTGACCGCCTTTCTTACCTTTTGATTCTTTAGGAAATGCTGGCTTCTTTTGATAACCATCACTTGATGGTGGTTTACTACTGTTTGTACTATTGCGGTTTAGTTGAGCTTCTAACTCTGCAACCCTTGTTTTTAGTTGAGTGTTCTCTTCTTTGAGCAGTGCTAAATCTGCCGACATGGAATCAATCCGTTTTACTAATTCTGATATGATAAAATCTTTATCCACGTCTGTTAAATAGTTTATCAAAACTAGTGGTTTATATGCAGGATGTCAAATAATTACAAGCTTTCTTATTAAGATAGGGCAAAGTTTTTTGTTAATAACGATGGAATTTTTAAACCCAAGAAAATTAGTGAAAAATACGGTTAACAATCGGCTCAAAATTGTTGATAACCATTGCTTTTACGAAAAGTTATAGCTGTCCTTTTTTTTTATTAGATTTGAGCTGCTAAATAATTACGAAAAACTTATAGTAGATATTATAATATAATATTTGATTAATGCTATAACCTGACTATACTTTTTGACTCTTAATTTTAAACATTAACAGGGGGAAGGTTATGTTTTTGTCACGATGTATTTTGTTTACACCAGCTAATAGGCCAGAGCGTTTTGCTAAAGGCAAGCAGACTGGTGCTGATGGTATCGTTATCGATCTTGAGGATGCCATATCACTTGCTGGCAAAGATGAAGCCAGGGATATTGCGATTAATTATTTTAAAGGTTATCAGAAAGACCCAGATTTTGTGCAGTGCTTGCGTATTAATTCGATGAAAACACCAGCTGGCTTAAAAGATGTTTCGGCGCTAATTGACAATAACGTTAGGCCGGATATATTAGTAATTCCTAAAACAGAGAGTCCAGCTGAACTTACCATGCTAGCAGGTCTGCTTCCTTCCGAAGATATGCAATACATTGCTTTAATTGAAACTGCCAAGGGGTTGCGTTATGCGGAAGATATTGCTTTAGCAAATAAAAAGGTTTGTGGTTTGGTTTTTGGGGGCGCTGATTTGGCAGCGGATCTTGGAGCCACAATGGAGTGGGAGCCTTTGTTTGCTGCGCGCTCACATATTGTTCGTGCAGCGGCAGCAGCAGGTATTGCTGCTATTGATGTGCCTTACTTGCATTTGAAAGATCCCGATGATTCAGGTGTGCTAGAAGAAACGCGCAGGGTTAAAGCGTTAGGCTTTACTTCCAAATTTGCAATTCATCCAAAACATATTAAGCCAATTCTAGAGTCGTTTGCGCCAACATCGGCTGAAATAGAGCGCGCAACACGTGTTGTCGAGGCCTATGATCAAGCGCATGGTGATGCCTGTGAAATTGATGGCAAGATGATTGATGTGCCAGTGTATCGTTCTGCTAATCGTGTGTTGGCTATTGCTAATAAGTGAATTTAATTAATTTTTCAAGGAGAAGAACTATGTCGCAATTTAATGCTTACGTAAAAATTGAAGAAAATCGTTATAGAGAAGTGTTTGGTCTAAGCTTTGAGGAGTTTGAAGTTGGTCAAAAATTCAAACATCGTCCAGGTTTAACAATTAGTCAACAGGATAATAAAGATGAGGCATTAGATACTATCAATAACGCGCAATTACACTACGATGGGCACTATGCATCTAAGACCGAGTGGAAAAGTTGTTTAGGGGTTAGTACCTTAACTCTACAAAAAGTGATTGGTATGACATGGAAAACCTTCGGAAAAAAACAACGTATCATTGGTTACGATGATATTGCTATGACTCATCCGGTCTTTGGTGGTGATACGCTCTATGCAGAGTCAGAAATTGTGGCTAAAGAAGAATGTTACCGTGATCCTGAAGTAGGAATTTTAACGGTGTTAACTTGTGCTCTTAATCAAAAGGATGAAGTGGTTTCCAAAATAAGTTATCGCATGTTGGTATACAAACAAGGGAATCATCCACTTGAGAAAGATGCTGGCGAAAATTTTATGATAGCAGAAGGTGATAAGTTTGCTTCTCACCATCAAACAGAAGATGGTGTGTATATGGAAGAAGTGGGTATTTATTTTGAAGATCTCACCATAGGTGAGGTTTATGAGCATCGCCCCGCTAAAACGTTTACAGCAGAGGAGAATCGTATGCATGCATTACGCTCTTTAGAATGGAGTCCGCAGTATGCCAATTTCCATTATGCTGAAAAGTTTCATAGTGGTCGTGTGCCTATCAATGAAACGTTTCTTGTTGGAGCGGTGACTGCGCTAACAACGCGTACTTTTGACCGTGTGGTAGCAAACTTACAATGGAAAAACATTAAATTACCACACCCTACCTATGCAGGTGATACAGTTTATGCTGAGTCAAAAATCTTATTCAAACGTGAGTCAAAATCACGTCCTGAACAGGGTATTATGCAAGCCGATACCTATGCATATAATCAACATGGAGAGCTGGTATGTTCCTACGAGCGGCACTTCCTGATTTATAAAAAAGGACTTGGTCCCTATAAAGCAGCAGGCTATTAACCAATAAATAAGAGGTATATGTTATGGATTATCAAGAAAAATATCACCTTAAATTAACCACGCCTGATGAGGCAGTTAAGGTGATAACACACAAAGGCAACATGTCATTTGGAATGGCTGTTGCACAGCCACCGGCTTTATTAAAAGCGGTGGCTGATAGAGCAAGAAATGGTGGGTTTGAAGAATTAAAAGTTTATTACTTACATTCAGAGCAACCTGCCCAAGAGACGATTTTACAATATGACCTAATGGATGTAATCAAGCCTCACCCTGGTTTTATGTGTAAAGCTGAGAAGTTACTTTTAGAGCAGGGGCGTAAAGAAGGCCGGAAGGTTGTTGATTATGTGCCTAACTCATTTAGCCAAATGCCGCGTTACTTAACAGAGAATATTGCTATAGATACATTCATTGTTACAGTGAGTCCTATGGATAAATCGGGTTATTTCAGTTTGGGAACGGGGAACGATTATGGGTCTACTGTAGCGAGAGCATGTAAACACCTTATTGTGGAAGTTAATGAAAATATGCCACGAGTATTTGGTGGGTCACAAATTCATGTTTCTGAAGTGGAATCTATTGTAGAAAATAATCTTCCACTAGTAGAAATGGTGCCTCGTCCACCCAAGCCAGAAGATGAAAAAATTGGTGAACAAATTGCCAAGATGATTCCTGATCGCGCGGTAATTCAAATGGGCATTGGTGGTGTGCCAGATGCTGTTTGTCGTTATTTGCAACATCATAAAGACTTGGGTATTCATTCCGAGCTTCTGTCTCCTGGTATGGCTACGTTAATCAAGCAAGGAATTGTTACAGGGAAATACAAGCAGACAAACCCTGGTAAGCATGTGTTTACTTTAGCGTTTGGTGATAAGGAAATGTATGAATTCATGAACGACAATCCATCCATGGAAAGTTACGCGGTTTCTTATGTCAACGATCCGGCTGTGATTGCACAAAATGATAATGTGATTTCGGTTAACTCAATTTTAAATATTGATTTATTTGGCCAGGTTAACGCTGAGTATATGAACGGACACCAATTTGGTGGGTCAGGAGGGCAAAATGATTTTGTGCGTGGTGCCTATATGTCAAAAGGCGGTAAATCAATTATTGCTTTTGAATCTAGCACCAAAGGTGGGACTATTTCTAAAGTGGTGCCGAAATTGGATGGCATTGTAACTGATTTACGTTTAGATACGCAGTATGTTGTAACTGAATATGGGTCAATTAATCTGAAGGGGTTATCAACTTCAGAGCGTGCTTTGGGGTTAATAGGGTTAGCGCATCCTGATTTCAGGGATGAATTGTTACAGCAAGCTAAAGAAATGCAGTTAGTGGGTAGCTAAAACAAACAAAGGGAGAAGGAATGATGAAAATGCGTATTGGTGATTATTTATTTACGTGCCTAATCGATATATTACATTTGAATTGTTTACCGTGAAAGCGTTTTCGAAAAATAAAAATGCTAAAGTAATATTCGATGTACTCCAGGCATGTACTCTTTGTTAATTTCAGATACAATTTTTCGATAATCATCAGGATTTTGAACAAAATCACAGTTGTTAATATCAATAACTAATATCGGAAATTTACTTTGTTGTTTTATAAAATCGAAATACCCTTCCTGAATCTTTTCCAAATATTTATTTTCAATTTTTTGCTCATATGTCCTGCCTCTTATTTTGATGTTTTCCTGAAGTTTGGATATCTCCATGTGCAAATAGACGAGTAAATCAGGACGAGGTAACTGTTGAAAAATAATATTAAAGAAACGTGTATAAAGTGTGAACTCGTCTTCAGCAAGTGTTTTTTGAGCAAAAATTAGAGATTTAATTATATAATAATCACTAATAGTAAACGATTTGAATAAGTCCTGTGGGCCAAGTTGATCTTTTAACTGTTGAAATCTTGAAGCTAGGAACGACATCTCAAGAGGAAAAGCATATTTGTCGGGCTCATCGTAAAATTTTGACAGGAATGCATTTTCTTCAAATTGTTCTAGAATGAGTTTTGCATTATAATCATTAGCTATAAGATTAGCGAGTGATGTTTTTCCAGCACCAATGTTTCCTTCTATAGCTATAAAATTATATCTCATCTCAATAGTTAGGCATTTTGAAAACAGCAACTTCAGAACTATCTTGACAAATTTCCAATAGTTTTTTACTATCTAATTTAAGGATAGGATGTATAAAATCGGGAGCAATTTCAGCTAAGGGAATAAGTGTAAAATTACGTTCATGTAATCTAGGGTGAGGAACGGTTAGAATGTTTGTTTTGATTATTTCACTATTAAAATAAAGAATGTCGATATCGATTGTACGAGATGTATACCCTCCTGTAGGTCTCTTTCTACCCAATTCCTTTTCAATAATATGTACTTCATTTAGAATGTCTCCCACAGAAAGTAGGCTTGAAATTATTAATGTGCGGTTAAGAAAATTTTGATCTGAATTAAATCCTGTTGGTTCTGATTCATATATTTTGGATCGTTGAATGATAGTGCCAACAGATTCGATAATTTTTCTCTCAGCTTTATTAAGATATTCCTCTCTTGGTTCAATATTACTTCCTAACAATAAAAATATCTTTTTCACGTAATCTCAATTATTATTATGTTAAAGCAAAATTAGTAAATCTAGCCTATGCTATTGTCATGCAGTTGAAAATTAAACATCACAAATCGTATTTAAAGGCATTAAAAGTTTTACAGCTTGCTTAATTTGCAAGTTTGCTTGAAACAAATAAATAAATGTATGGGTATTGAGAAGTGCATTGTTATGGAAAAATGAAGCTGAAAGTTTTTGATTAGACTTATTGAGAATACTTATATAAACGATCCAGCAGGCTCCTGATTTTTTTATCATATTGACTATCTGTTGCCCATTTTCCGGTGAGCTCACTAATATATTTTCCGCTGCCTCTTTTAACAAATTTGAATCTGGCATCTACAAGTTTATTATTGAGATCCTTGGTAGAAGCATAAGCCTTAATGTGCTGTATATGAGCCCTTACGCCTTGACGAGCATCTTTAAACGCTAATCCTTTAACGCCATTGCCAATAACACCAAGTCCACAAAAATTATTCTGCTGTTTATCTACTGTCCCATCAAATCGAAGGAAACCAGTTTCTAAACACATCTGTGCAAATGCTATATCAGGATTTACTCCTTCCAGTTTAGCCTCTTCCAGATATAAATCTGCGATATTTTGAATGTATAAGAAATCAATATTTTGATTATTATTTTTTAAGAAATTTGCAAGAGTACCTGATGTTATTTTACCCTTATCCATTATCCTCTCTGAAGGTGTCTTTAATTCAACTATTTCTTCAGAACTTTTAATTAAATAAGATGCAGGTGTTAAATAATATATTGGAAAATTATAGTTAGTTGATTTCATAAATACCAGATTGGATTCAGTACTTTTTTCTGTTTGGAAAGAAGTTGCTGTGATCTCTGAGAACGTGTATGAACCAACACTAAATAATATTAGCACAAAGGTGAGTAATAATTTCTTATTAAGAATCAGTATGTTAGCATTCACGACTCGGAATTTTAGCATAATATAAATATCCAAATGAAACCGTGATATAATCCCAGTTTTCAGTTTTTTTATTCACAGTTATTTGTTAATATTGTACTTTCGAATTATCATATAAATTAATTGTCATGAAACAGTTTTTCAAATTTATGTTTGCCTCTTTTGTAGGTACAATACTTACCTTTATTGTCATTTTCTTGATGTTTGCAGTAATGATCGCTTCAGTAGTAGCCATGTCTGGCGATGAGGAAGTCAGGGTTAAAGATCATTCTGTATTGCATATAACATGGAAAACGGAGATTAAAGACAGATCTTCTGATAATCCTATGGAGGGATTTGATTTTGCCACAATGAAAACGCATAAGCCAATTGGCTTGTACAATATTCTTCGCACAATAGATAAAGCTTCAAAAGATTCAAGAATTGATGGTATTTTTCTTGATATGGAAACTTTACCCGCAGGTCTTGCCACATCTGAAGAGATTAGAAATAAACTACTGGAATTTAAAGAATCGGGAAAATTTATTGTTAGTTATGCAAATAGTTACAGTCAAAAAGCATATTATCTGGCAAGTCTTGCTGATGAAATTTATCTTAATGCAGAAGGCATGCTCCGCTTCAAAGGGTTTAGTGCACAGCTTATGTTTTTTAAAGGATTGTTAGATAAGCTGGATATTGAAATGCAGATAGTAAGGGGACCTGATAATAAATACAAAAGTGCTGTTGAACCATTAATGCGTAATCATATAAGTGAGGCAAATCGTGAACAAATGCAAGTGTTGCTTAACTCGATTTGGGGAAAATTCATTGCAGCAATTTCAGATAGCAGGGGAATAAGTATTGATGAGCTTAATGAAATTGCTGATAAACTTGAGCTCACAACTGCCGAAAAAGCTGTTGAACATAAATTTGTTGATGGTGCTGTTTACCGTGATGAAGTAATTAGAATATTGAAAGAAAAAACAGGCCAAAAAGAAGACGATAAGATAAATTCTGTTTCTTTTGGTAATTATACAAAAGCCAAAGTAAAAGAAACTAGGGGGCTGAAAAGAAATAAACTAGCAATTGTTTATGCAGAAGGTGCTATTGTTCAGGGTAATAGTGGTGATCAAAATATGGGATCGGCAACCATTGCAAAAGCTATTCGTGCTGCAAGTAAAGATAAAAATGTAAAAGCAATTGTACTACGAGTTAACTCACCCGGGGGAGATGCACTTGCATCAGAAATCATAAGGCATGAGGTTGAGGTTGCTGGTAAGAAAATGCCGGTTATCGTTTCCATGGGTAATCTTGCTGCATCAGGTGGTTATTGGATTTCTACCAATGCTGATTATATATTTGCTCAACCCACTACAATTACAGGTTCAATTGGAGTGTTTGGGATTATTCCAAATTTTGAAGGTTTTTTTAACAAAAAACTGGGCATTAATATGGATAATGTTATGACTAATGACAACTCGGATTTTATCGATGTTATGAAACCGCTTAGTCCTTTCCAACATACTAAGCTCAATAAGATGGTAAATAAGATTTATACTGATTTTACGGAATTAGTTGCAAATACCCGACATCTTGATATATCCTATGTTGATAGCATTGCTAAAGGCCGTGTTTGGGCTGGTATTGATGCACTTGGATTAGGATTGATAGACGAATTTGGTGGTCTTGATGATGCAATTGCCTATGCTGCTGAGAAAGCTGAACTTGGTGATAACTACCGCATCTCTACCTATCCCAAAAGAAAAGGATTCTTAGATCAACTTATAGATGAGTTAACAGGTCAAGCAAGGCAAAATATTGTAAAGTATGAACTGGGTGAATATTATACTTATTATCAAAAGATACAAAGTCTAAAAAATATGAAGGGTGTACAAGCCAGATTGCCATTCTTTATGAATGTGAATTAATCTATTTCAATTCACTAAGATTCAGTAAAACGAAATAGATTAAAAATCAACTAGCTGTTTTTTAAGAAGGTCGATCTTTTCTTTTTTCGAAAGATTATAATTATTGTTGATTAGTTCATTTGCCCAACTTCCATACATTGGATTTGGTAATACAATAAATTTATTACCAAATTCATTTTTATATTTATCGGTTAAAGAAAATCGTTCATCAATCTTTTTGTTATCAAAAACATGCATAAAATCACCAAGATTATCACCCATAAAGAATACTATATGATGATTTGCCGTAACAATATCCCTACGCGAATCCTTATTTGAATCGTCTGTTTTCATTAACACATGTTCTTCGTCGGCATACGGGAATCCTTTTTCTTTGAGATTTTTTAAAGTTACAGCCAGAAGATTAATTTTCCTATTTGTTATATAAAATACAACCACTCCTTTCGATTTGGCATAATTCAGAAATTCGACTGAACCTGCAAGTGGTCTGGCACTTGCTAGTGCACACCACTCATCCCAGTATTTAGGGTAATCAGAATTCTCTATAATACCTTTTGCTTCAAATGGGCTGTTATCTAAAACTGTTTCATCAATATCTACAACAACCGCCAGCGTTAATGTTAACCCTGCTTTTCTCAATTCGTTATCAAGTCTTAATTTGGCGATATTAAATGCCTGGTAAGATAATGCTCTTCTTTCTGCAGCTTTTTGCTGAAATAATGTTGACAATAAAAGATAATCATTGTTTGCTTTTACAGAGTCATTCTTTTCTGGATTGCAACCAGACATAATTCCAGTTAGGAAAATTACAATAAGGAAATAATTGATTTTGCTTTTCATGAATATTTTTGAGTTCAGCATGGCATTTATGTTTGGCTAAAATAGTTAGTTTTTGCAAAAAGATGTTGTGTAAGTTTTTATGAAATAATTAAGCAGAAAAAAGAAGGACACTTTTTTCAAAGTATCCTTCTTTTTGGATGTTAACAAATATTATTCTGAGAAATCCATATTCGCCTGTCTTAAGTAATTTCTATATTTCCATTTAGCATCTTCTTCATTCTGTTTAAACAGAATACGGGCTTCTTCAGGAAATGATTTTTTCAATGAAGCGTATCTAACCTCATTGTTAAGGAATTGCTGGTATTTTTCCCAATCGGGCTCCTTGGAGTCTAGTGTAAATGGATTTTTATTTTCATTCTCAAGCATTGGGTTATATCTGTAAGTATGCCAGTAACCTGCTTCCACAGCAAACTTTTCTTCTGACATTACTCCACTCATACCTCCTTTAATTCCATGTGCAATACAAGGAGAATAAGCTATAACGAGTGATGGACCTGGATATGCTTCAGCTTCCTTAATTGCTTTAAATGCTTGTGATTGGCTAGCTCCCATTGCAATTTGTGCAACATAAACATAACCATATGTCATCACCATGGCACCTAGATCTTTTTTCCTGGTTTTTTTACCGGAAGCTGCAAATTTGGCTACAGAACCAGTAGGAGTTGCTTTTGAAGCTTGCCCACCAGTGTTTGAATAAACCTCAGTATCCATTACAAGAACATTTACATCCTCACCAGAAGCAAGAACATGGTCTAATCCTCCAAAACCAATATCGTAAGCCCAACCGTCGCCACCAAAAATCCACTGCGATTTCTTAATCATATATTGCTCAAGATCAAGAATCTCTTTTGCAAGAGGGTTATTTTCTTTTTCAAGTAAAGGGATCAGATTCTTGGAAGCTGTTACTGATAAGTTTGAATTGTCTTTATTATCCATCCATTCTTTCATAGCTTCTTTCGACTCATCTGAAAATCCATTAGCGATGGCATCTGTCATTTTGATAGCAAGCCGATCTCTTAATTTCTCAACCCCTACAGCCATTCCGTAGCCGAATTCAGCATTATCTTCAAACAATGAATTCGCCCATGCAGGTCCTTTACCTGATTTCTCATGTTTACAATATGGTGTTGAAGGAGCAGAGCCTCCATAAATTGATGAGCATCCAGTAGCGTTCGCTACCATCATTCTCTCACCAAACAGTTGAGTGATAGTTTTAATATATGGTGTTTCACCACAACCAGCACATGCACCTGAAAATTCGAATAAGGGTTGGGCAAACTGGCTATTTTTAACGCTTTTATCTTTTGGTACAGCATCTTCTTTGTAACCAACTTTATCGTGCATATAATTCCACCTATCAATTTCATCAAGCTGTGTACCAATTGGTTCCATAGCGAGTGATTTTACTTTAGATGGACAAACTTCAACACAAATACCACAACCGGTACAGTCTAGCACACTTACTTGAATTCTATATTTAAAAGCTTTAATTGGACCTGCACCTTGAATTATATTTGTATTATCAGGAGCATCTGCAGCCTCTTTATCTGTTAATAAGAACGGACGTATTGCAGCATGAGGACATACATAAGCACATTGGTTACATTGTATACAATTTTCTTCTAACCATTCAGGAACATTAGTAGCAATACCGCGTTTTTCAAAAGCAGTAGTTCCTGCAGGGAATGTACCATCTTCACGTCCGTTAAATGTACTTACTGGCAAGGCATCGCCTTTTTGAAGGTTAATTGGATCCACAACATTTTTGATGAAGTTGGGGAGTTTAATATTTTCTTCTTTAGGTTTAATAACAATATCTTTCCAATCGACTGGAATATCGACTTTTTTCACATCCCCACCTTGGTCAACAGCAGCATAGTTCATATTAACAATTTCTTCCCCTTTATTGCCATAAGTTTTCATGATAGCCGTCTTCATTTCATTTACTGCAGCTTTATAAGGGATTACATTGGCAACTTTAAAGAAAGCCGATTGCATAATTGTGTTAGTCCGGTTTCCAAGACCAATTTTCTGAGCAATCTTTGTTGCATTGATAATGTACATTGAAATATCATTCTCTGCAAGATATTTTTTCATGTCATCGGGAAGTCTGTTCTTTGTTTCTTCTATATCCCAAATACTGTTTAGAAGGAATGTGCCACCTTTTTTAAGGCCTTTGAGCATATCGTACTTTTCAAGATATGCAGGAACGTGGCATGCAACAAAATCAGGAGTTCCAACTAAATAATGAGAACGTATTGGGGTATCACCAAATCTAAGATGTGAAACAGTTATACCACCTGATTTTTTAGAATCGTATGAAAAATATGCCTGGCAATATTTGTCGGTTGAGTCACCAATAATTTTAATCGAATTTTTATTAGCACCAACTGTTCCATCGGCACCTAATCCATAAAACTTGGCTTCGTGTGTACCTTTGGGAGTAATACTTATTTCAGGTAATAACGGTAGAGAAGTGTGTTTAACATCATCAACTATACCTATTGTAAAACCATTTTTAGGATTTTCAGATGTTAGGTTGTCAAATACTGAAATGATCATTGAAGGAGTGGTGTCTTTTGAACTTAACCCGTAACGACCTCCAACAATCATTGGGGTATGTTCTTTGCCATAAAATAAATCCCGGACATCAAGATATAGAGGTTCTCCATTGGCTCCAATTTCCTTTGTTCTATCCAGCACCGCTATTCTTTTCACAGTTTTCGGAAAAACTTTCATGAAGTACTTTTCTGAAAACGGTCTGTACAGATGTACAGTAATCAATCCAAGTTTTTCACCAGCTGCATTCTTAAAATCAATTACCTCTTTGATAACATCAGTAACAGAACCTATAGCAACTATTATGTTTTCTGCATCTTTGGCACCATAATATGTAAATGGGTGATATTCACGGCCTGTAATCTTTTTAATTTCCTGCATGTAATCTTCAACCATATCAGGGATAGCATCATAAAACTTAGATGAGGCCTCTCTCGACTGGAAGTAAATATCAGGATTTTGAGCGGTTCCTCTCGTAACAGGATGTTCAGGATTAAGTGCATTTAGCCTATATTTTTGAAGCGAATCATAATCGATTAATTTTGCTAGATTATCCTGATCCATTGCTTCAACTTTCAATAACTCATGAGAGGTTCTAAAGCCATCAAAGAAATGGAGAAAAGGAATTCTTGATTTTATTGCTGCCAGGTGAGCAATACCGGCGATATCCATAATCTCTTGTGCACTGCTTGTTGCAAGCATGGCAAAACCTGTCTGACGAACACTCATAACATCGCTATGGTCACCAAATATTGAAAGCGCCTGAGCAGCAAGACTCCTCGCACTAACATGAAATACTGCCGGCAGTAATTCCCCAGATATTTTATACATGTTCGGTATCATCAGTAGTAGTCCCTGTGAGGCTGTAAATGTGCTTGTTAAAGCACCGGCTTGTAACGCTCCGTGTACTGCACCTGATGCACCACTTTCTGATTGCATTTCTGTAACTTTTACAGTTTCGCCAAAAATGTTTTTTCTGTCATTAGCCGACCAGAGGTCGATGTACTCCGCCATATCTGATGAGGGAGTTATGGGATAAATAGCAGCAACTTCGCTAAACATATATGCGATATGTGAGGCAGCATAGTTACCCTCACAAGTAATAAATTTTTTCTTTCTGTTCATAATTTTAAAATTTAGAAAGTATTAAAATTTCCAGTTTGGAAATTTTGGCGAAATTACTCAATTCAGTACATTTTGCTACCTAAATAAGCTAATTTGTTTTGGGTTATGTTACAATTTAAAATCAATTTAGATTGTAGTTCCAATATATTTGAAATGAAAATAAAAATATCGTAATTTTACAGCCAATAAAATTTTACCCATAAATTTATGATTATATGAACCTATCAACAAAATACTTAGGGTTAGAGTTAAAAAATCCCATAATCGTCGGTGCAAGTAATCTCGTAACTGATTTGGAAACAATAAAGAAACTAGAGGAGGCGGGCGCAGCTGCAATTGTTTATAAATCGTTATTCGAAGAACAAATACACCTTGAAAATCTGGAAATGAATCAAACAATGGATGGCATTAATGAGCGTCATGCGGAAATGTCTTCAGGTATAAGTGATACTTTTGATTCAGGCCCTGATGATTTTTTATTGCGTTTTGCAGAAGTTAAGAAGGCTATGAGCATTCCTTTAATAGCAAGTTTAAATGCCATTTATGATGACACTTGGGAAGTATATGCTAAAAAACTTCAAGATGCTGGTGCTGATGCTTTGGAATTGAATTTTTATAATAACCCAAAGGACTTTGAAATGGAGGGCCGGTCAATAATTAACGCTGAACTTGATATTATTGAAATCGTAAAGAAAGCTGTTAGCATCCCGGTAAGTATTAAATTGAGTCCATTTTACACAAACCCACTATATACGTTTAATGAAATGGATCGTAAAGGAGTTGATGGTTTTGTCCTTTTTAACAGACTTTTTCATCCAGATATAAATATTTATCTTGAAAAACTAGGCTCTCCATACAATCTCAGTTCAGAATATGATAGTCGATTACCACTTCGTTACGTAGGATTATTATATGATAATATTAATGCTGATATTTGTGCTAACAGAGGTGTGTATACCGGTGAAGATGTTATAAAAATGATACTAGCTGGAGCCAATGTTGTTGAAGTTGTAAGCACAATATACAAACATGGACCGAAGCAAATAACAAAAATGCTTGAAGATATAGAGATTTGGATGGCTAACAAGCAGTATGAAACTCTTGATGAATTCAGGGGGAATGTGTCAAAGAAAAATATTAAAGATCCATTTGCTTATCGCAGAGCTCAATATGTTGATGTATTAATGAAATCAACAGAAATTATTAGGGATTATCCGATTTAAGATCAATTCTGACATCCTGTTTTGTCAAATCATATCATCCTTTGCCTGTTCTTCATCTGGGACAATTGATTCGTTATGAACGCATCCTCCTCTGCCTTTACATTCTTCAGATTCATTAGCCGAAGGTTTAAAGATACAACCCTGAACGTTGTCCTCAAACATTTCCAGTTCGCAACTTGAGCAGCATTTACCCATACACGATTGCTGGTATGCGTTAGGATAAAAGTATAATTCATTGTTGTTAACCGTTAGTTCTGAATAAACTGCATAGCAACTATATGCCTTTTCATTATTTTTACCTTCAAGACTGGCTTCAACACCAAGGTAGTAAAGGAATGTATTCTCTTCAGTTTGAAGAGTTTCTATCCAGGCACGAGTGTAGGTGTAGTTAAACCACTTTTGAGTTAACCTATTATGCTTTTGCATAAGTATAGCAGCATTATCAAGTGAAATAGTTAATTCTGGATTTGACTTATCAGCTTCAGCAATATTTCCAGCTTTAACACCTCCTTCTTTCTTTTCAGACTTAGAACTATTTGAATCACAGCCAGTTAATGTAAGTAAAGAAGCTATTAACAAGCTTAAAGCAATATGAATGTATTTTTTCATTTGTTTATTTTTTTGCAAATCTAAATTTATTTTTATTTGTAGCAACCTTAAAAAGTGCGAATAAACTTAAAGAATTAATAACTCAAAAATGCAACTTATGATAATCAAATGTTTGATTATTACGATAGCTATTGATTTTTGCCGCCAGTACTATAAATATTTTCAAATCTTGTTCATTTAACCATGCAATGGCTTTTGGTTTTTCATTTATTGCTTCTGCAAATACAACCAGAAAGTCGAATTCATATTTTTTTAGCCATGCATATGCGTCTGGTTTTTTATCAATTGCACCTTCCAACGCAGCATATTGCGGAAATTTGTTTTTTAAAAGCCATTCAATGGCATCATTGCTACCTTTTATACCGCTGCTTAAGGCAGCTAATTCAGGATAACCGTTTTCCAATAACCATGTTTGAAACTTATCGCCGGTATTCCCAAATGTTTCTCCAAATGCAAGTAATATTTTAGGAGGATAATTAAGCATATAATTTCAGTTTTTCAATTCTAAGCAATTAGAGGCTAAAACAGTCTAAATCAAATTGTTTTAGTATCTGTCAATACAATTCAACTCTTCAAAAGCACGCTTTATTCTTTCTGCCATTGATTGTTCTCCGGCTCTCAACCATTTTCTAGGATCATAATATTTTTTGTTTGGTGAATCATCACCTTCAGGATTTCCTATTTGGCACTGTAAATAAGCATGGTACTTCTCTTCATAAGCACGTACGCCATCCCAGGTAGCCCATTGTGTGTCAGTGTCAATATTCATTTTTATAACTCCATATGAGATGGCTTCTTTGATTTTTTCAGGTTCAGAACCAGATCCACCATGGAAAACAAAATTCAGTGGGTTATTCTTAGTCCCGAATTTTTCTTGTATATAATTTTGAGAATTTTTAAGAATTATTGGTTCAAGCTTTACATTTCCGGGTTTATAAACACCATGAACGTTGCCAAATGCAGCTGCTATGGTAAAATTGTCACTAACTTCGGACAGTACTTCATAAGCTCTCGCAACTTCTTCTGGTTGAGTATATAATTTTGAGCTGTCGATATGTGTGTTATCAACACCATCTTCTTCTCCTCCGGTTATTCCTAATTCTATTTCAAGTGTCATTCCCATTTTACTTAGCCGTTCTAAGTATCTTTTTGATATCTCAAGGTTTTCCTCTAAGGGTTCTTCTGAAAGATCCAGCATATGTGAGCTGAACAATGGCTTCCCGTGTGTTTTGAAGAATTCTTCGCCAGCGTCCAATAACCCATCAATCCAAGGCAGTAGTTTTTTAGCGGCATGATCGGTATGAAGAATTACGGGTATTCCATAAAGATCCGCAAGCTTATGAATATGTAAAGCTCCTGAAACTGATCCCGCAATTGCTGCTTTGTCATTTTCTAATGATAATCCTTTCCCTGCGTAAAAGGCACCACCACCGTTTGAGAACTGAATTATCACGGGTGAGTTTACTGCCATGGCAGCTTCCATTACAGCATTGGCAGAGTCTGTGCCTACAACATTTACTGCCGGTAGTGCAAAATGATTTTCCTTTGCAATACTAAAAATGGTCTGTAAATCATCACCGAATACAAAACCCGGTCTAACTCTATTTGAAATTTTTGAAGTCATTCTAATTTTTTTTGGGAAATTGATTTATCTTAAGTATTTACTAATTCAAGCTGTTTTTGTATCATGGTTAATAGTTCGGTTTTGCTAATTGGTTTAGAGATGTAATCATTAAATCCTGCATCAAGGTATAAATCTTTATCGCCTGTTAGTGCATAAGCAGTTTGCGCGATAAATGGAACACTTTTGTATTTTGGATATCTCTTTTTTATTTCTTTCATAAGTAATATACCATCCCAAGGTGCCGGAAGGTTTATATCTATTAGCATTACATCAAATATTTTTCCAGAGCTATAACTTTTTTCAAGTTTTTTAATCGCATCATTTCCATCGTCCGCAGTGAGTATTTCACCTGATTTCTTTAACATTTTTTCAAGTACAAGGCGATTCATGCGATCATCTTCAACTATAAAAATTTTAACAATACCGAATTCAGGTGCGCTTATTATTGATGCCTTTTGAGAGGTTGTTTTAGTAGTGTCATCCGAATCAGGATCAAAAGTACAAGGCAATGTAATGCTTACGTTAGTTCCAATGCCGAATTTTGAGTCTATCTCCAACTTACCATTCATTAGATCAATTAATCTTTGAGCCAGTATCAATCCTAACCCACGTCCTTTATATGTTAGTGAGCTGCCGTGTTTCTTATATTCAAACGAAGCAAGCAACTTTTTCATAGTTTCATCATCAATTCCAACACCTTTATCTTTTATTTCAATAATGACTGTATCACGATTAGTATATTTTGTTGAAATAGTTACAAAGCCCTTTTCAGTGTATTTAATGGCATTATCCATTATTACATTTAAAACTTTGACAAGACTTCCATGGTCAGCTTCTATTTTCGGAAGTTCGGTATCATATTTTGTTTTAAAAACGAGATCTTTTTCTTTAGCTTTAAATGAAAAAGTCTGTTCAACTCCTTTAATTATATTATTTAAATCACATGATGAAACATTAAGCTCAAGTATGTTAGCCTCAATACTGGAAATATCAATTATATTAGTAATTAAGTTTATTAGCCTTTCTCCACTTTCCTTGATATTTTTCGCATATGCATAGAGCTCTTCATTTCCCTGAACGGCGAGCTCGGTTTCAAGCAAATCAGAGAATCCTAGTATCCCACTTAAAGGTGTTCTTATCTGATGACTCATGCTGCTTAAAAAGGCATTTTTGAGATAGTTTGATTCTTCTGCTTGTTTAAGTGACTTTCGAAGATCAATAATTATACTGTTATTTTTCTCTAGTTCGGCTGCCTGATCACTAGTATTATAGGCAACTGCTTTCTCAATACTGTCATTAAATTCTTTATAATTTGTGTTGGCTATTTCAAGCTCCTGATTTTTAATTGTCTCTTCTTTTCTAAACTGCCTTTTTATGGTTAAAAAATAAATTACAACAACAATCAGTAAAATACCAACAAATAATATTAGAATAAGCTGTGTTTGCGATAATCCTAAAAAGCTTTTATTATTACTATTGTTGGTTGTATTACTGTTTAAGTATTTTTTATTTAAAATGTCGCTTTTCTCCTTAAGAGATCCATCAACTAGTGTAGTTTGAATTGATAAATAATAATGAGATGAATCGGAATTTCCCTGTTGTTCAAAAATATGTGCTAATAAACCATAAATGATTTTACGATTAATTATCGAAGAAATACTGTCGTTTATTGTTAGGTAATTTAATGCATACATTTTTGATTGAGCAGTGTCGATTTGTTTGTACAGTAAGGCTAGTTCAAAAATTAAATTAGCATTTTCGTAATTATTGGCAGTTGTAATTCTATTTTCAAGACTGTCAATGATAAGTGCAGTTTGTGCATTAGAATAAACTTTTGTAAAGCCAATCTGCCCTGAAACTGGTACTGAAACGAGAATTACAATAATTAGGATTATGGCCTGTATGAATTTCATATTTATTCATATGAATAATTACCAAAGATATGTCATTTGTTTAGTAAATAGCACATGTCACCAGACCTAATTTGATAATTTTATATCTTTATGCACTCAAAAACAGTTGGTTGACATGTCTAAATACATGAAAATCAGCATTTAATGATAAATTCCTATGATTAATAAGATACTTGTAGCTAATAGAGGAGAGATTGCGATCAGGGTTATAAGAAGCTGCAGGGAAATGGGTATTAAATCCGTTTCCGTTTATTCTGAAGCTGACAGAAATTCACTGCATGTGCGTTTTGCTGATGAGGCTTATTATATTGGTCCGGCACCTTCCAATGAAAGCTATCTTGTTATTGACAACATTATTGATGCTGCAAAAAAGAGTGGAGCAGACGCAATTCATCCTGGTTATGGTTTTTTATCGGAAAATGCTGAATTTTCTAAAAGGTGCGAAAAAGAAGGCATTATTTTTATTGGGCCATCGGCCTATGCTATTGATACAATGGGCGATAAAATTACTGCAAGAAAGAAAATGCAAAGCGCAAATGTTCCTGTTGTCCCTGGTACTACAGAACCTATAACTGATTTAGAAAAAGCAGTTGAGATTATAAATGAAATTGGATTGCCAGTAATGATTAAAGCGAGTGCGGGTGGTGGAGGCAAAGGTATGAGGCTTGTTACGAAAGAAGAAGACATTGTCTCTGCCGTAACATCTGCTAAATCGGAAGCGTTATCAGCTTTTTCAAATGATGAAGTATATATTGAAAAATATATTAACTCTCCTCATCATATAGAATTTCAAATTGTTGCCGATAAACATGGAAATTGTGTTCATCTGTTTGAACGTGAATGTTCAGTGCAACGCCGTCATCAAAAAGTAGTAGAAGAAACACCTTCACCTATAATGACTGAGAAAGTTAGGGATGACATGGGCAAACATGCAGTAGCAGCTGCAAAAGCGGTAAATTATTCAGGAGCTGGTACTATCGAGTTTATAGTTGATGATGAATTGAATTACTATTTTCTTGAAATGAATACCCGACTTCAGGTTGAGCATCCAGTTACTGAAATGGTAGTTGGAGTGGATCTTGTAAAAACTCAGATAAATATTGCAAATGGTGAAGAGCTAGAGTTTAAACAGGAAGACCTTAAACAAACCGGCCACGCAATTGAAGTCCGAATATATGCTGAAGATTCCGATAATAATTTTATGCCAAATCCTGGTACAATTGAACATATTACTGAACCATTAGGTATTGGGGTTAGGCATGATGGATATGTTTATACTGGTTACGAAATACCAATATATTATGATCCTATGATTTCCAAATTAATAGTTTGGGCACCAACACGTTCTGAAGCTATTGACAGATTGAAGCGTGCATTATATGCTTATAAGATAACCGGAATTAAGACTTCTATTCCTTTTTTGTATAGGATACTAGATGTGCCTGACTTTGTTAACGGAAGATACAATACTCATTTTATTCAGAACAATGAGAAATATCTAAAGCCAATTAAAAAAGTTTCACAGAAGGAGGAAGATATTTCTGCTATTGCTGCTTTCATTAACTATCTGGCTAATATTGATAAGCGTAATGGGAGTCCTAATTGTAATCCGCCTGTTAATAATTGGAAGATTTTCGGAAGAAAAAGAAATGTCATACGTTTATAATAACTTCATTGTAAATTAATTATGGGATACGAAATTAAAGTTGGTGATCAAATATCAGACATAAGGTTGCTTAATACTGATGGTAATCTTATTGAAGTGTCTATTGGCGATAGAAATTATAAAGTCAATATCGTTGAAGTTGAAAAAGGAGTTTATTCAATTATTCATGATGGAATATCATATAATGTTGAGTTAGTTAAAAAGGGTAATAATAAATATTATGTTACATCCCTTTATAACTCTTTTGATATTGATATTATTGATGCTGAGACGAGATATAAAAACAGTCGAAAAAAATCCGAGGATGAGGATAACGCATTTATCTCAACACCAATGCCCGGCAAGGTTGTTAAAATTCTTGTAAAAGAGGGTGATAAAGTAGCAGGTGGAGATACAGTTATTGTTGTTTCTGCTATGAAAATGGAGAGCGAATATAAGGTTGTTAAAGACAGATTAATTAAAGAAGTATTGGTTAAAGAAGGTGATAATATAGAGGGTGATCAACCCCTGATAATGTTAGAGTAAAAGAATACTAAGATTAACCATTCATTTAACCATTAACGTAATAAATTAAAGAAATTATGTCCCTAAAATCAAAACTAGAAATACTTGAGGAAAAAAGTAAATTAGCTGAGCTAGGTGGTGGACAGCAACGAATTGATAAACAACATAAAGCTGGTAGACTGACAGCAAGAGAGCGTATTAATCAACTTCTGGATTCAGGTACATTTGTTGAGATTGATAAATTCATGACCCATCGCTGTACTGATTTTGGAATGGAAAAAAATAAAACTCTTGGGGATGGTGTTGTTACTGGTTATGGTAAAATTGATGGCCGTTTAATGTATGTTTTTGCTCAGGACTTTACCGTTTACGGTGGTTCTCTTAGCCGTGCAAACGCTGATAAAATTATCAAAATAATGGATCTCGCCATGAAAATGGGCACTCCAGTAATTGGCCTTAACGATTCAGGAGGTGCACGAATTCAAGAAGGTGTTGAAAGTCTTGCAGGATATGCAGACATCTTTTACAGAAATGTGCGTAGCTCAGGAGTTATTCCTCAAGTTTCTGCAGTACTAGGACCATGTGCTGGAGGTGCTGTTTATTCACCTGCCATCACCGATTTTATCCTGATGGTTAAAGATACATCGTTCATGTTTGTAACAGGTCCTGATGTAATAAAAACAGTTACAAATGAAGATGTAACAATGGAAGATCTTGGTGGTGCAATGTCTCATAATAAGAAATCAGGCGTTGCGCATTTTACAGCCGAAGACGATGAAGAGGCTATGATGATGATAAGGGAACTTATGAGTTTCCTTCCTTCAAATAATATGGAAGATCCACCACAGAAGGTTTGTACAGATGACCTTGAAAGGACTGACTCAAAACTTGACACAGTTGTTCCAAAAGATCCAAACAAGCCGTATAACATGTTTGAAATAATAATGCCGGTTATTGACGATAATCATTTCCTCGAAGTTCAACCTCATTATGCGCAGAATATCATTGTTGGATTTGCTCGCATAGCGGGTAAGCCAATTGGTGTAGTTGCAAATCAGCCATCAGTTCTTGCTGGAGTACTCGATATTGCCAGTTCTACAAAAGCTGCCCGATTTGTTCGTTTTTGTGATGCATTCAATATTCCTCTTATTACATTTGAAGACGTACCAGGATTTTTACCGGGAACTGCACAGGAATTTGGGGGAATTATAAAACATGGGGCTAAATTACTTTATGCTTTCGCAGAAGCTACTGTTCCAAAAATTACAATTATAACTCGTAAAGCATATGGCGGTGCTTATGATGTGATGTCAAGTAAACATATTGGTGCTGATGTAAATTATGCATTCCCAACTGCCGAAATAGCCGTAATGGGCCCTGATGGTGCAGTTAACATTATCTATAGAAATATGCCTGAAGAAGAAAGAAAAGAGAAAGTTGTGGAATACCGTAATAATTTTGCTAGTCCATATAAGGCCGCCGAGTTAGGTTATATCGATGAAATAATTTACCCAAACGAAACGCGTAAAAAGATTATTCAGGCTCTTGAAATGACTAAAAATAAGACTGATAATTCACCACCAAAAAAACATGGGAATATTCCTTTGTAAAGGATACATGTTTATATAAAAAGCAAAGAGCTGCTTAAAAAATTTTAAGCAGCTCTTTTGTTAAAAAAACATTAATCAAATCGTTTCACTAACTGTAATCCTTGGTTGGCTGATTCAGGAATAAACAGATTAATGTTTAATTAATTACGATAAAATTTTCATGAGCATAACTTCCATTTGTAGATACAATGCTAATTATATATTGACCTTTCGGCATACCCGATGTGTTTATGCTTTGTAATTGATGTTCTCCTGTTCCAACTCCTGTTAATGTTGAAGTAATCTGTCCTAGCAAGTTTTGAATAGTGATAGTGTATTTATCATTTAAATCCACTGAAAAATTGATATTTAGCATGTCTTTTGCAGGATTAGGATAGATATTGAATTCTGAAGAAGTAATCTCATCTAAACCTGTACAATCGTCTATTGTAACTTCTACCTGTTCGGAAGTTCCGGTGCAACTATCACCTATTGTCTCACTTACTTCAACATTACCAATGCCAGGATCACCCCATAATACTGTTATTTGGTAGGTTCCAGAACCGTTAACAATATCGCCACCGGTTACTGTCCATAAATATGTGCTTCCTGGGTTGTCTGGGGTTGAATAATCGCTTTCTTCTTCATCACATACTAATGTTAGACCATCAACTACTGGAGAAGGAATAGCTGACACTGTAATCTCTAAAGGATCAGACTCATTACCAAATCCGCAGTCATTATATCCTTGAGTTGTTAAAGAGGCTACTCCGGTGAAATCTGTATCCCAGGTTATGGAAATATTCTCACCACTTCCGGTAATAATACCTGATTCAACTGGGGTTAAAGACCAGTATATCGTATCTGAAGCAAATATAGATTCAGTAGAATATTCAGTTGTTGAAGCTTGACAAACAGTTGCTGGGCCTTCCGGTGTAGTGGCTTGTTCAGGAACAAATTCCACAAATATATATGGTGTTCCGATCATGAATTCTGAACATGTACCAGCTGTGCCTGTAACTGTATATATTCCCTGCCCAGTTTGATAGCCAAAACTAATTGAGCTACCTGTGCCTGCAATTACTATACCTGTAGTTGTACCATCCAGAAACAGTTCATAATCAACACCAGTTTCCGACCCGTCTTGAGTTATTTCAATTCCATTACTGCCAGAGCAATAACCACCACCTTCACTCAACTGAAATGCGTAAGGATTAAAGTTTAAAGTACAACTAAGTGTATTTGAAAAAGGACCCCATCCGCAGAAATTAGTTGACTTAACTTTTACTGTGTAATCTCCTGTCCAGCTATCATCAGCATTAAACGTTCCAATTGTATCGGTGCCTGATATTGTTCCTGCATCTGAAGGAACTACTTCCCAATAGTAGGATACAGCACCTGCAACACTTTCTGTTGTATATTCTGCTGTGCTTCCACCACAAAGAACAGTAGAACCTGTTGGTGTTACCGGTGCTACTGGTGCTACCATAACATGAATCATATCGACAACAAGCAAAGTATTAGTATTAGTGCCATCTGACACTTCAAGAGTGACATCGAAATCACCTGCAGTATTGTATGTTATAGTTGGGTTTTGATCTGTTGAAGTTGCCGGTGTCCCACCTTCAAACGTCCAACTCCATGAGGTTGGTCCACCAGCTGAAAGATCGGTAAAGTCAACTGTATTTCCCACACAAACAGTGTCAGTGCTAGCCGAAAAATCAGCAGTAAAAGGTGGTTCGTTTTTAAGCATTGTTCCTTGCGAACCACAAACAAAACCAATATTATCATCTGTAAATTTTACTTCGTAAAAAGCAGCATTACTTCCCGTCCAAACAGAATTCCAGTTTGTTCCACCATTTAGAGTTTTGTATAGTTCTTCTGGAGTACCACACACATAAGCACTGTCAGTATTAAAAATATGAGCACCTCGCATTAAACCGTAGCCTCCTGCATTTGTATTTGTCCAGTTTGATCCTCCATCTGAGGTAATCATAACCTTGCCATCTTCTCCCATCACCATACCATAGTTGGCATTTAAAAATTCAACACCCATAAACATATATTGAAATGTTCCGGTATAGATACTGCTCCATGTTTGTCCACCATCTGTAGATTTACTGATTTTTTCATCACCTCCTACTACAAATAAAGTACTCGCATCCGCATAAGTTACAGCTTGAATATTCTGTGATAACCCTGTTGCCAATGTCCAGGTTGCTCCAGCATCTGAAGTAACATAAATATCAGGATCGGCAGTAGCAGCTACTCCGTTATTGGTATCCCAAAATTCAATGTCCCTAAAATACCAAATACCCGGATCAATAATTTGAGTAGTCCACGTGACCCCCCCATCCGTAGTTTTTATAAAATAGTTCTGCCAACCACCAGCATAACCGGTGTTTACATCAGTAAAGCAAACAGCTTCAAGGCCAGGAATAGTTCCCGTAGAAATTTCTACCCACGTATTACCTGCATCAGTCGTTTTCAGAATGACGCCATCACCATTATAAGTTGAACTCATCCCAACAGCATAGCCAATATCACTTTGTCCTGGAGGAAAGCTGATATCAAACAATATAAAACTAGTTGGTGTTGTTATGGATACCCATCCATTTTGTTGTGCATTGGCCAGGTTGCCAATAAACACAAATATTAATACTAAGTACGTAATAATTTTTTTCATGATTCAGTTTTTTAAGATTATTTGTTTTTGGTTTTTTTCTTTTCTGTATTTTCTAATGACACCATTAACTTCTTTAGTGCTTCGGATTCGGTTTGTTTCTGACGAATCACTTCTTCGAGTTTTTTTGTATGCGAAGTATTACTTTGATTTTTATCCTTATTCTTATTCATAATCTTTATTTCATTTTTGAAATGCAAAGAAAGGGATGATGTAAATGATAATCATAGCTTAACTCTTTACTTATTATATACTGAGTGATTACAAACTATATACAATAGGATGTAATTGACAGGATATCAGCAAGAAAGGCTTGGGGATTTTACAGGAGCAACGATTCTGAATTGTTAAATTGTTGTTTAGGATACCTGGAAGAATTATATCTTAGATAAAAAACCTACAAGATTTTCTTCTTTTTCGAGGCCCAATTTTTTTCTGAGTCGATATCTGGCTACAACTATGCTATTGGTTGACTGGTAAGTAATGGCAGCAATTTCTTTGGTTGTCATGTTTAACCTGAAGAAAGCGCACAATCTTAATTCATTGGGGGTTAAGTCAGGAAATTTTGTATTCAGTTTTGTGTAGTATCCAGTATATACTTCTTGAAACCTAACTTCAAATTCTTCCCACGATATCATCGTTGAATTTGACTCAAGCTCTTTAATGAGTTCGGTGAGAATTTTTTGGTTTTCTACTTTGGCATCGAGTTTTGCAATTTTGAGTTTTTCAGCAATCCTGATTATAAACTCATTTTTTCGGAGCAAATACATGACATGTGTGGTCAGTTCTTTATTTGTGTGCTCCAATTTGTTGGTTAGATTCTTTTTCTCAAGTTCAGCTTTTCGTTTTCTGATTTTTTCAAGCCTTAATAGTAAAATGACGATAATGAGGATAAAAAATAAACTTCCGCTAATTATTAAATATATTAGATTTTTTCGTGCTTGTTGTTGGGCCTGAATTTTTCTGTCGAGTTCATCTTCTTTAAGTTTTACGTCAAACTGGTACTGCATTTCCAGTTGGGTTAGTTTTCTAATATTTTCTTCATTGTAATTTGAGTCTGAATATTGCTTAAATATTCGACTATAATTTAATGCTGAATTTGGCTCATTTTGGTTTTGGTAATAGTTGCTCAAATATTTAGCCGAAAGTGCAATTAGGCGGTATTGATTGGCGTTTTTAGCAATATCGTATCCTTCAAGCAAGTATTCTTTTGCTTTAATATAATTATGAAGTTTAAGTAAAACTATTCCATAGTTTATATATGTTTCAGCAATGAAAAAGGATTTTGATCCTGAATAAATTACTTCAAGTTCCTTTTGAATTTTTAAGCTATTTGATAAATGCACTGCTGCACTATCATAATTTTGCTCTAACATATCAAGAAGCCCAAGCTTTAGCTGAGAATGGGCCATTCCTTCAATACTTCCAAAATCATTAAACAACTTATAGCCTGTTTGATAATATGTTTCAGCAATGTCGTTTTGTCCTAATTGGATGTAAATAGAACCGATATTAGTAGTTGTGCCAGCAACGTTCATTGTGTCTCGTGCTTCTTCAAAGAGCTTTAACGCTTGTGAATACAGGTCAAGTGCCTTTTCAGGGTAGTTAATATTTAAATAAACCACACCAAGGTTATTGAACAGATTTGGTAATTTGCTCTTTTCATTATTCATTTCTGAAGTTTCTATACCTTTCATGTAGTATTTCATGGCCTCGGCATAGTTGTCTTTTTCAATGTACCTGTTTCCAATTAATAAGTACACTGAAATTAGCTCTTTTGGATTATTTGTGGTAGTAAGGTATTCTTCGGCTTTTTTAAACATCTCCTCTGCCACTGTAATACTATCTTCTAACAATGCAAATTCTCCCAAATACGTATATATAATTCCTAGTTTTGAAATAGTATTTGTTTTCTCGGCTAAGATGAGTGCATTTTTGGCAAAATCTTTAGCTTTATTTAGATCGATATCTTTATGTCTAGCACTAAGAGCACTATAGAGGTCTATTTTATCAATTACTTTGTGGGTATTTTCAAGTTCTTTTAAAAGGCTGTCAGTTACAAAATTGGATTGAGAAACTGCATTAAATACTGAACCAAGGGTAATAATTATTAAAAGTATTTTAGAAGGGAGTTTCATTAATTTTCCTTTAACCTCAATTGTAACAAATGTAAGGATAATTTCGGATGCATGAAAAAAGGGATTTACAGATATAAACCTACAAACCCCTTTTCAATCAAATTAAAATAATTTATTCTTCTTCTTGCTGAGATTCTTCGTAGGTTTTAAGTAGTTGCTCCTGAACATCAGAAGGTACTTGTTGATACTCATCAAAATTGGAGGAAAAAGTACCTCTACCTGATGTAATAGCACTTATCGAAGTAGCATACCTGGTCATTTCAGCTGCAGGTATTTTAGCTCTAATAATCTGATTTCGTCCTTTAGAATCCATACCCATAATAATTCCACGACGGCCTTGCAAATCAGTCATAACGGCACCCATCATATCTTCAGGTACACTAATTTCAACATCATTGATGGGTTCCATTATCTTTGGTCCCGCAGTTTTAAAAGCCTGGCTAAATGCAAAACGACCAGCTAACTTAAATGAGATTTCGTTTGAGTCGACGGGATGCATTTTACCATCGTAAATATATACTATAATGTCACGTGCGTAAGAACCAGTTAACGGACCTTCATTCATTCGCTCCATTATACCTTTTAAGATAGCTGGAAGAAAGCGAGTGTCAATAGCTCCCCCAACAATACTGTTGTTAAATATTAACTTCCCACCCCATGGTAATTCATGAATATCTGTTCCACGTATTGGAATATCTGTTGGCTTTTTGTAACCTTCAACAAATGGCATTATCCTTAAGTAAACTTCTCCAAACTGCCCTGAACCACCCGATTGTTTTTTATGTCGGTAGTCGGCATTAGCAGTCTTAGTTATTGTTTCCCTATAAGGTATCTTTTGTGAAGCAGTTTCAATTTCAATTTTATGTATGTTTTGTATATACCACTTTATTGTGTTTAAATGAAACTCACCCTGTGTTTTAACTAGCATCTGCTTTAACTCCCGTGAATATTCAATATTTATAGTTGGGTCAGTGCGATGCATTTCGTTTAGAATTATGCCAATTTTTTCGTCGTCAGAACTATTAACTGCCTTCAAAGCCATTGTATAAATTTCAACTGGTAGGTTAAGAGGTTCAAACCCTGCCTTTGCAATTTTTTGATCCATCAGTGAATCACCAGTTCTAACATCTTTCAATTTTATAGTTATAGCTATATCGCCGGCACTAACTTTTTCAACCTTTTCGCGATTTTTACCGTTCAACAGAAACATCTGTGAAATTCTTTCTTTGTTAGATGTTCTTGGATTAATTAGGTCCATACCTTCTTTAAGATTGCCTCCGTAAACTTTAATAAATGACACTTCACCAAGGTGTTGTTCAACAGAAGTTTTAAAAACGAACAAAGCAACAGGTCCACTTGCATTGCATTTATATCCTGTACCATCAGTTGTTTTTCTCTCAGGTATATCATCAGGAGCCGGACATGAATTTGTGATAAAATCCATTAATCGAGTTGCACCAATACCATGTTTGGCAGCAGTACACAGTACTGGAAATATAGATCTGCTAATCATCCCCAATCTAACACCTTCTCTCATTTCTTCAAGTGTAAGTGTATCGTTTTCGAAGTACTTTTCCATTAGTGCTTCATCACCTTCGGCTGCATTTTCAATAAGAGTAAGATGTAATTCTTCTGCTTTGTCTTTTTCTGAATCAGGAATGTCGCTTACCTTGGGCTCACCACCTTCGGCATTAAACGTCAATTGCTTCATAAGAATAAGATCGATGATAGTATTAAATCCTTCACCTGCATTTGTAGGATATTGAACTATAGTTACTTTATCTCCAAAATAATCTTTGAGTGAGGTAATAGTTTCATTAAAATTTGCACCATGGTGATCTAGCTGGTTTATGGCAAACATCGTAGGAGATCCAGCAAGTTCGGTTTGTTTCCATGCAGTTTCAGTGGTAGCTTCAACACCACTTTGTCCGTTAATCATAAAAAGTGCAGTGTCGCAAACATTTAACGCGGCTATTGTGTCACCAACGAAATCAGAAAATCCAGGTACATCAATAATATTTATTTTCTTGTTGTTATAAATAGTGTATAATAACGAAGAGTGTACCGAATGTTGACGGTCCAGTTCGATTGCTCTGTAGTCAGAAACTGTGTTTTTATCATCTACGCTTCCTCTTCTGTTTATCATTTTCCCCTCGAAAATCATGGCTTCAGCCATTGTGGTTTTCCCCGATTTCGCCCCTCCAATTAGAGCGATATTTCTAATGTCTTTAGTTTCGTAAACCTTCATCCTTCAGTTATTTTTGCGATTGAAATTTTAATTTTTGTATCTAAAATAAATCAACAGTGTTTGATATATTCCTGTTGCAATGTAAAATTCAAATTATTAGTTAGTTAGCACCTTCATAATTTAGGAGCGCAAATGTAATAAATTAAATTTAACATGAAGATAATTGACCTTAATTTATAGTGGGTCTAATATGTAATAAATTATATTTCGGAAGTCGAAGATCACCATTTTTCATTCAACACTCATAAACCAACCTCTTTCCTGACTTTAGTCCAATTCTCATCAGAAATCTTGGCCCCTATATTTCCGATTACTTTAGAAGCTAGAAGTGAACCAATTTCTCCGGCTTTTTTTAAACTAAAATCATTTATGAGTCCATAAAGAAAACCTGCTGCATATAAATCACCGGCACCGGTAGTGTCAACAGGTTCTATTTCCTGAACCAAAACCTCAACAATTGTATCTCCTTGCTTTATTAATGATCCTTTTCTGCCTGTTTTGACAATTGCAATATCCGTAATTTTTGAGATTTCATCTAGGGCATCCACAGGGTCTTTTCCAGTAAAGGCTTTAGCTTCTTCTTCATTTGCAAAAACTATATCAACATAATCAACAACCATTTTTTTTAAAAATTCCAGGTTGTCTTCTACAACATTATAGCTAGCAAGGTCGATCGAAATTTTTAATCCATTATTTTTGGCGGTTGTCAAAATGGCTTCCAGCAGAATATGATTTTGAACTAAATAGCCTTCAACATGTAAAATATCATAATCGGTAAATTGGTTATCGTTAATATGAGATTCAGAAAGTTCAATAGCGGCACCTAGAAAAGTGCCAAAAGTGCGTTCTCCATCTTTACTTATCATTGCATTTGATATACCTGATGGGGACTTACTTATTGTAAGTTGTGGGGTGATATTGTTATTGACCAAATCGTTATGAAAGAAATTTCCGGTTTCATCTTCGCCTACTGTTCCAATGAAGGCTGTTTGGATTCCCAATTTCGCCAGACCATGTATTGTATTGGCTGCTGAACCACCAGATGTTAACTGCTTTTTTAAATTTTTACTTTGTTTTTGAATCTTTTCTGATTTTTCTGCATCAACAAGTTGCATGCTTCCTTTTGGGAGCTCAAGTTCAGATAGCAAGTGATCATTTTCAAGTTGGGTCAGCACATCAACCAATGCGTTACCAATTCCTAATATTTTTGCCATGTTAAAAAATTTGTGGCAAATGTAAAAATTAATTCACAACAATTTTAGCTGTACTCACTCCTTTAGGAGTTGTAATACGGAGAAAGTAAATGCCAGATTCAAGGCTATTCAGCTGAATATCAATTTTGCATTCTTCGTTGCACGAAACGTTATTTTTCTCATACAATATTTTGCCATGTAGATTTAAAATATTTAAATCGATATTTTTTTCAAGACTGCTAAATTTAATAGTGAAGCTTCCATCATTTGGATTAGGGAATATTGTTAATCCATTAATATGTTGCTCGTTATAACCATCAGGATTTTCGAAAGTTATAAATACATTCCCTCCTGTTGAACAGCCATTAATTACTCCCATAACTGCATATTTATATATTCCTGGTGATTTTTCATCACCATAAACCACAATACTTTGTGATGTAGCACCTGTGGTCCAAAAATAACTATCGAAGCCGGGGCCTGCATCAAGGATTGCAGTATCTTGTGGGAGAATAGTAAAATTTGGACCAAGATCAATGGAGCCACCATTTTCATAAATAATAGTAGTGTTAGTATCGTAACCAGTACAACTTTCAGTATTAACGTAGGCATATATTATATCATGAGTACCTGGCCCGGCACTTTGCGGATAGAATTTGTCACCTACAACTCCAGGTCCGTAGAAAATCCCATAAATGGGTGTACCTGTAAGTTGGGACCAAGTATCGTTTTCACAATAAACTGGTAATAAACCCGAGAAGCTCACCTCTGGTGGTGGTTTAGTATAAAATTTTACACTATCAGTTAAAGTACAGCCGTCATTGGTAGTTCCTGTTAGCAAAATAGTAGTAGTATCAAATATTTGAAATGAATAATTAACGTTTGTATCTCCTGAAGGAGACCATAGATAGTGGTCAGCACCTGAAGCAGTTAGATAGACTATCTGGTAAGTACAAACGATATTTGTATCGTACAATATTTCTGTAGTTGCTGAATTATGAATAGTGATAGTTACTATTTCTTCACTGAAACATATCGAATCTGATAATGCAGTTTGAGCAATATAATTTGTAGTAACCTCTGGTGATACTGTGATTGTTGAGTTGGTTGAAATAGTATCATTCCCAACAATCCATCTAAAAATAGATCCTCCTGATACGGAAAGCGTTACTGGTTGTCCACTGCAAACAGTTGTGTCATTGCTTGTTGTTATTTCCGGGAAGGGTAGTACAATAAGAAATACACTATCCTTTGCCCTGCATCCATTCGGTTGAACGCCTTCAACATAAACATAATCTGAAGTATCAGGATTAATTAGATCAAGAACATTATTATTGCCTGTCCAAATCAATTCTCCATCATAGGTCCACCAATACGAATCTATATCAGGACTTCCGACAACTGTGATAAGTATGTTATCTCCATTACATGCATAAAGTGAATCCTCTGCAAAACTTACAATAGGAGACGGACGAACACTTACTATTACGCTATCTTCAGCTGTACATCCTAATGTATCTATTACCTGAAGTAAATACTGTGTTGCCTCAATCGGACTAGGATAAATGGTTTGAACTGTGTCGAATAAAGTATCAGCGACCCACCAATTGTAAACCATCATACTATCAGGCCCTGAGATTGTAGCACTATCACCATCACAAATTGATATTTCGGGACCCAAATCAAAATTTAAAGAATCAATTATTACCATAATACTATCTTCCCCAGAACATCCATTTGTATCAGTTACTATAAGATTATATTGAGTAGTTTGCAGAGGGCAATCCGAAGTATCTTGTGATGTGCTGTATAAAGAATCTCCAATATACCAACCATATGTATAGTTTCCGGCAGGGCCAAATAAATCAATACAATCTCCAGAACAGATTATCGTATCAGACGGCTGTAAATTTACAGTTGGTAGTTGTAGTACATTTATTGTTATACTATCTTCTGCTGTGGCACCTAAAGTATCCATAACCCACAGCTTGTATTGAGTAGTATCTATGGGGCAGGGAGAAATGGATTGAACTGTGTCGAATATAGTATCAGCAACCCACCAGTTATAAATCGCCATACTATCAGGCCCTGACAGTGTGACACAATTACCATTGCAAATTGTTGTATCAGGTCCCAAATCAAAACTTAGAAAATTAATATTTACTAATATGCTGTCTAGTGCCGGACAGCCAAAAGTATTTGTTGCGATATGATTATAAAGGGTTGTATCAATTGGACAAGTGTAAATATTTTGTGTTGTATCGACAAGTGAATCTCCAATCCACCATTCATAGGTATAATCTCCAACGGCCCCATATAGGTCTAAACAATTACCTAATTGAATAGTTGTATCAGAAGGTTGAATACTGATTTCACAATTACAAAATCCTGTATCATATGTTATATTTGGGATAGCACAAAGGACTTGCCTAAGTGAATCCTTGTGTGACCCATTATTCATTGTAATAACATAATCCATTGCTATCCAGCAATCATACTCGGTTTGTGTGCCAGATGCAATAGTGACCATCGAGTCAGCTAGATATTCAGGTGGAATAACAGAGTAACCATCCCAGTTAATATTAATAAGGGCATTTGATTCACCAATTCCGGTTAAAGTATAATCACTTGTACCATCAATTGTAATATTATTAATTGTAGCATCACTATTAATAACAATGGATGATGAATAGTATAATAGATTGTCGGGAACCTCCCCACTATAGGTTATAAGTAAAATAGTTCCATTAATTACATAATTTAATGTTGTAGCGTCTCGAACAATAAGGTAATCCAGAATCTCTTCATCGGTTGTCATTAATATGTTGTCAAGTCCGTTAATACCATATGTGTTTGCTATATAATTAAAATCTGGAACAAAAACATTAAATAAATATTCATTAATAAATGAATGTGTGTAAATAGGAGACCAATAATTTGCGCCTGCAACACTTGAATTGGCCAGACCATCTACAAGATCCGTAACATTAATATCTTTAGCAGTTTGCCTATCAATACTATATGGCTGAGTCCAATCAACACCAGCAGCATTAACATCACCCCCGTTTGGACCAATGGGAAAAGTAACGTTTTGATTCAAGGCAGCAATATTTCCCAGGTTAAAGGATGGAATAGTCCAATTAACATTACCGTCTGGGTTAACAAAAACATTTGTAATTACTCCACCATCTGTTGAGGTATACATTTTTCTCCGAATATAGCTTCTGTTTCTGCTAATTGAGTAGTTCATAAAGGAAGGGATAGTGCTTTTATTCCCATTTACTCCATGATTAAGTATTCCCCAATTATGGCTATAAATTGTATCCATCTGCCCCCATGTTAATTGTCCATATGAATTGTCTAGATGAATATCCGGACCGTTTATTTCATCTGCGTTAAAAACATAAACTGATGAACTCATTTTAAAATTGAGGGAATCTCCACAACCATTGGAGTAGAATAAACCCGGATAGGTAGTGCCACTTACTTCTCCACCTTCAAATACGGGATAACCATGTGTAAATAAAGTAAGATTTGCATCATCAACCTGCATACTTAGAGCAAAATCTTTATTATATTTTAGTGGAGCTTCGTTTACAGTTATGGTTGTAGGTGGCTGATTAAAGTTAACAAGAACAAAGTTTACTCCAACCGGTGATGTTCCTTGAGCCATAATTTGTTGCGAGCATATAATAACTATGCTAAATAAAAAAATTATATATTGTTTAATTTTTAGCATCACTTTTTTCTAAACTTAAAATCCTCAACTTCGGGATAACTAATATTACCCGTTCTCCTACCTCTTCTACGAGAACTTGTAGTTTCAGTAGTTCCAAAATAATTATTGCCAAAAAAATTAAATCTGTAACCAATAGTTATCTGGTGTGAACCACCTGACCCTTTATTTATGCCTCCTGTACCTATCTCATATGAGTAGTTTAATACCATTCCTTTATAGATGTGCCCTCCTATATTAATTGCCAGCACACCTCCATTCCGATACAATAAACCACTCCATAGCCGCCCTAAATAAATTCCCATTGCTGATATCTCAATACTAGTAGGTTCATCGGCAGTTTTTTGGAAGACCCCATAAGTCTGTAAGTTCCAAACATCATTAAACTTAAACAGATTAGAAATATAAAATTGGAATTGTCTCTCTACCTTGTATTTAAAAGTAGAATTTGCTTCATATTTATTACTAGGGCCAAATAATACAGGCATTGAAATACCAAGATTAAAGTTTCTCCAACTATAATTAATCCCAAATCCTGCGTTTAAAGCAGAGCTATTCAGTTTATTTTTATTCTGTATTACAGGATCATTAGGATCAATTCCTACTCCGTTGCCGATATTCACTGATGCCTGGTAAAAGGTTGTCCAGATCCCAAAATATAAATATTGGTCGTTTTCAACCTGGAGTTTGTATGTATAGCTAAGGTTTAATTTTATTACTGAGAGAATATCAGTTTTATCACTTAAAATTTCGCCACCGAGCCACATTTTTTGTTTGTAAATATTGCCAAACCCGTTTACACTAAATGTTCGAGGACTGCCAGCAATACGGGTCCAGTCGTTTCGGTAATTCAAAAATGCTTCTGAATAGCCTGTATGTCCAGCTAAAGTAGGGGAAAGTGAATATGGATTTATTAGATATTGAGTGCTATTTTGAAACTGCTGGGCAGATATCTCAAGCAATCCAAAAAGGAGTATGAATGAGACAATATATTTTTGCAGTTTCATCATAAATAAATTTATTATCGAATAATTGTGACAGCTCCTTTGAATGTATTCCCTGAGCTATCTTCGATGATATAATAATAAGTTGCCTGCGGTAATGGATTGCCGTTATATTGGCCATCCCAATCATTCTGATAATTATTGTGTGCATATACCTGTTTTCCACTTCTGTTATAAACACTAACTTTAATTGGGAAAACAATTTCTGGATCGTTAATAATCCATATGTCGTTAAACCCATCTCCATTAGGAGTAAATAAATTCATAATATCGTTACCTGATGGCTGTGGTGACGAACCCCATGATGTGAAAAACCTTTGCGTTGAATTGCAATCGTCTATATAAACGGTTACATTATAGCTGCCTTCTTCAGCAATAGTAATAGATTCTCCATGGCTATTGTCGAACCATGTTACAGAATCGTAACTCGTAAAATCTGAAATATAAATTGTAGTTGTTCCACCCTTGTTGAAATAAACAGTATCAAGGTTGTTAACTATACTATCATTCGCTTTTTTAAGTTCAATAGTAGGTGAGTTAAAAATTATAATCGTTTTTTGTACCGAATCTGTGCAACCTACGGAAGACGAAGCGTTTAATTTTACAACATAACTGCCAGCCTCACTATAAAGATTGCTTGTATTTTGAAAGTTGTCAGTTTTACCATCACCGAAGTTCCACAACCATTGATCGAGTTCGCCAACTTGTACTGTGCCTAGACCGTAAAAAATTGTAGTTAATCCGATACAAGTATTGTCATATTCAAAGTTCACTTCTGGATTATCTCCTGCTGGAACTACGTTATATATTACTTCCATCGGGTCAGTTTTGAAATATATGCGCATACCAACAAGGTGGTCCCCTGCATTACTGAATACATATGTAACTATTTCTCCTTCAGCATCATTAAACTGAGTGTCGCCATTCAAATCCCAATATATGTTAGTAATGCTATCGTTGACTACAGAAGTATTTATAAAAGTTGTAGTTTGTCCAAAACAAACACTATCAAAACTAAAATCGATGACGTTACCAACATATACATCAAAGTCAAGCTGGTTAATTATTTCACTATTTACAATTACATCCAAATGGTAAGTTGTGCTTACATCAGGATCCACTAATATGAAGTTCTGCGTTGACCCTGTGCTCCATAAACTTGATGCGCCTGGCTTTAACTCTACCCACAAACTATCAGGCTGGCCTTTGATATGGTCTATAAATAAGGGGGAATGACTAATAATATAAGAATCAGTAACAGTTACTACGATAGTGTCGCTAACATTATTACTATATTTGGTAACAGCATCCACCCAATATTTTGTGTCAGTTACCGGACTAACAGTAATTGATTCGGTTATTTGTCCGTTGCTCCAGAAATAACTATCCATAAATTCAGTTGCAGTTAATATTGCCTGATCACCGTAAGAGATTATACTATCACCCGTAATTTTAACAAAATCAGGGTACCCACTATTACAGAAACCTTCATCATATGGAATTCCAGGAATATTACATAATTGGTTAACAAGGTTTTCTTTAATATCTCCATATTCAAGTACTGTAACATAATCCATTGCTATTAAAGCATCGTAATCTGTTTGGGTTGATACAGCAGTTGATGTATATTGTGTCGCAAGATCTTCAGGTGAAGGAACAACAAATCCACCCCAACTTATGTTAATCAATGCCGCAGTATCATTAACAAGGCAATCAGAAAAGCCTTCAGCACCTTGAATGTTAATGTCAATTATATTTGCATCTGAATTTACTATAACAGATGAAGCATAATGTAGTAAGTTATCGGGCAAGCTTCCGCTAAAAGTTAATGTTAATATATTTCCTGTAAGATTTTTGTTAATTGTAATTGCGTCTCTTACAATAAGGTAGTCAAGAATTTCTTCATCCGTAGTCATTAAAATTTCGTCTGTTCCATCACTTCCATATTTGTTAAAGATGTAATTGAAATCGCTGACAAAATCACTAGAATAATAATTGTCAACAAGCGAAGTAGTAAAAAGAGCACCCCAATAATTAGCACCATCGACACTTGAATTTGCCAATGAATCCGCAAAAGCTTTTACATCCCTATCTTTTGCAACAATTCGATAAAGATCATATTTGTTTTCTGCCCAGTTAAATGCCGGATCATTTACGTTTCCACCATAAATACCAAGTGGCATCAGGGAAATTTGATTTATTGCACATATATTGCCTAAACTGAAGGCTGGAAAAGACCAAATTAGATTACCCCCAGGATTAACAAATACATTGGGAATCACTCCACCAGGTGTTGAATTATACATCTTTCTTCTGCAATAACTTATGTTTCTCGCAATTGAATATTTAATAAAATCAGTATTGTCGCCGGTATAACTATTAATACCTTTATTTGCAATCCCCCAACCGTTGTTATAAGCTTGAGTCGTCCTAAAATATGTATACACAAAATGTATCACATATGTATAAAAATGACCAAGTAACAAGACGTTACAGTGAAAGTTTCAAACTCAAAATTTTAGCCGAACTTAGTACCGGAAATTATACTAAGAGACAATTGGCACGTATTTATGGACTACAGTCCAGTACTATCAACGAATGGATTAAAAAATACGACAGAAAAGATTTAATGAATACTCGTATTATGGTTGAAACTAAAGATGAAATATCTAGACTTAAGGCACTTCAGAAAGAAATAGAACAACTCAGAAAACTACTGATTAAGTAAGACTTAGATCAGCTGGTAAATGAATCCTATTTAGAGGTTGCAGCTGAAAATCTAGGATATAAAAGTGTTGAAGAACTTAAAAAAGAACTAAACATAGATCCCTTATAAAGGCTGTTGACAAAGCTCGTAATAGATCTATAGCAAGTACTTCAGAAGTCTGCGATTGCTTCAGTATTAAACGCGATGCTTATTACAAGTTTCGGAGACGTTATACCATACAACAGGATCGTGAACATCAAATATTGGTATTAGTTAAAGAACGTAGAAAAGTGTTGGCAAGAGAAGGGACAAGAAAACTATATAAAGCCTTACACAAGTCCTTTCAAAAAAAAGACTTAAAAGTGGGACGAGATACTTTGTTTGACATACTCAGAGAAAATGACATGCTTATTAAACGAAAGAGAATATTCACTAAAACAACTAATTCTTATCATCATTTTCATAAGTACAACAATCTGATAAAGAATATGAAACCAAGTAAGCCGAATCAAATATGGGTGTCTGATATTACTTACATCAGGACAGTAAATGGTTTCTGTTATTTGGCTCTTATTACTGATGTGTATTCTCGTAAAATTGTTGGTTATGATGTAAGTGACAGTCTCGAGCTTACTGGTTGCCTTAGAGCCCTTAAAAAAGCTCTAAGACATGCCAGGCATGCAACAGATTTAACACACCACTCTGATAGAGGAGTGCAGTATTGCAGTCATATGTATGTAAATGAGCTTAAAAAAAGAAAGATCAAAATTAGTATGACTGAAGAAAATCATTGTTATGAAAATGCTATTGCTGAAAGAGTTAACGGAATCCTAAAAGACGAATTCTATCTAGATCAAATATTCCATGATGAAAAACATACTAAACAAGCAACAAAAAATGCTATCGAACTATATAACGATAGAAGATTACACTTATCTTTAGACTTTAAAACTCCAAATATGGTGTTCAATAATGTAGCTTAATTTAATTTTAACCTGTAGCCGTATTTCAGGACGTGACAGCTCACCTAATTGTTGCCATGTAATTACATCTGATTCTGGATTATTATGAAGATCTGTACCAATCGGAATGGGACTTCCACCAGAAAACATGAATATTGATGATGTCATTTTAAATGAAAAAAGGTTACTGCATCCATCAGAATAGTTCATGCCTGTAGATGTTGTGCCATCATTAGTTCCACCTTCAAATACTTGAAAACCTATATCATAAATAGAACTGTTACCATCATCAACTTGCATGCTTAGGGCGAATTTCTTGTTGTATTTTAAAGGGGCTGTAGTAGCTTCGTAATCTGCTGGATTACTTTCAAAGATTATTGTGACGGTAATATCTTCAAGGTTTTGTGCAGCTGTGTAGTAATTGTAGAATCCCAAACTCATCATTAAAAAGAGTTTTATTAATGAGCTTTTTTTAACCATAAATTTGACCATTTCTTAGTTAGTTAAAATAAGGGATGAAAGTACTAGCATAACTAGTAAAAGTAGTAGAAAATGGTACTGTGTTTTTTTAAATGCGTAATTAGTTTTTCACAAAATGTTAAAAAGCACGCAAAAGATTACATGGTAATTAGTATACATTTATTAATTATTCACATGTCAAATCGCACTACTAAACTTAATAACTTTAGTTACTCAACTTTACGTTTAAAACAATTTTAAAAATTGACAATCCAAAATTGTGCCATAATAAAAATGTTATTATATTTGTCTTGATAGAATTAAGACTAATTGCAAATGCTGAATCAACGCTTACAGCAAAAATTACTTCAAAAGCTTTCTCCACAGCAAATACTGCTGATGAAGTTATTACAAATACCAACTGTAGGATTGGAACAGCGTATTAAGCAGGAAATTGAAGACAACCCAGCCCTCGAAATTGATGCCAATGAACAATCTGATGATGGTCAGGAGATAGCGGAGGATAAGCCGGATCCAGAAGATAAAACCGATGCTAGTGATACAGATTTGGATGACTATAAAGCCAAAGATGATGAATTCGATTTTAATGATTACATCAATGAAGATGATATCCCTTCATATAAATTAAAAACAAATAATTATACTTCCGATGAAGATCGGAGGGAAGTTCCTTTTGTTTCGGGTGTCAGCTTCCATGAAAATCTGCAAAATCAGTTAAGTTATCGTCACCTTAACGAATTAGAAACCCAAATAGGAAATTATATTATCGGTAATATTGACGATTCAGGGTATCTTCAAAGATCGGTTGATGCAATTGTAGATGATCTGGCTTTCACCCAAAATATAGATATAAGCAAGCAAGAAGTTGAAAAAGTACTTGACGTAATTCAACAATTCGATCCAGCAGGAATAGGTGCAATTGACCTTAAAGAGTGCTTATTAATTCAGATTAACCGTCAACTGGAGGATTCCCCTTCTGATAAGCTGGAGCTCGCAAAAAAGATCATTACCAGATATTTCAATGACTTCACAAAAAAGCATTATCAGAAGATAATAAAACGGGCAATGATTAGTGATGAACAGCTTAGAGAAGCTATGGATGTAATACTGAAGTTAAACCCTAAACCTGGTAATTCATTAAGCGAAACATCAAAAGAGAATCATTACATCATCCCCGATTTTACAATTACTAATAATGGTGATAAACTCGAGCTTTCACTCAATTCATGGAACAATACCGATCTCAAAGTAAATGGGTCGTTTTCAAATATGATGGAAAATATTGGAAAACAAAAGAAAAGCAAAAAACAACGCGAGGCCTACTCTTTCATAAAACAAAAAGTTGATTCCGCACGTTGGTTTATTGATGCAATACAGCAACGTCAGAACACCCTATACTCTACAATGAATGCAATAATGGAGTATCAGTACGATTATTTGCTTACAGGGGATGACACTAAACTAAAACCAATGATTCTGAAGGATATTGCTGAAAAAGTAAATCTTGATATTTCCACTATTTCACGAGTTGCAAACAGTAAGTATGTGCAAACTCCATTCGGCACTCTATTAATTAAGAGCTTTTTTAGCGAGTCTATGCAAAAGGATGATGGTGAAACTGTATCCACGCGTGAAATAAAAACAATATTGAGAAATATTATTGATTCGGAAAACAAGGATAAACCTTTTACTGATGAGTATCTTACTACTAAATTAAAAGAAAAGGGCTATCCTATCGCACGACGGACCGTTGCAAAATATAGGGAACAGCTTAAAATACCTGTAGCACGATTACGTAAAGAACACATAGTTAAGCAAACTTGATTTATTAATAGCGATAATTGAAGAAATAGTGATGTTCACAAATGAAATAATGAAAATATGCTTAGCAATTAATTAATGACCTAAGACTGGTTGCCAATAATCTGTTTAACATGAATCTCCGTTTGGCTAAAATTGTATCTGCTGTTTTTCACCCTCTATTGGTTCCAACATATACACTGTTGGTGATGATTAACCTCCAAATTCACTCAATATTGGTAATGCCTTTAAAATACAGGTATATTATTGTTGTTTTTGTATTTCTTACAACTTTCGTATTACCATCAATAGTAATATTCATTCTCTTAAAAGTAGGAAAAATTAAAAACCTGGAAATGGATACAAGACAGGAAAGAACATTACCAATGATAATAATTGCCGTAGCATTTTATGGCACTTATTATTTTCTGAAACAAACATCACTAACAGGCCTCATGGCACTTTTTATGGCTGGAGCTACAGTGCTTGTCCTCATCTGTTTAGTTATTAATTACATAACGAAAATTAGCCTGCACATGACTGCTTGGGGAGGTATGTTTGGAGTCTTTTTAGGATTTGCTTTAAGCCATCATTATAATTTATTAGCAATATTGTTCTCTATATTGTTAGTAATTGGAATAGTAGGAACTTCTCGATTAAAGCTTAATGTACACACACCAGCACAGGTTTACAGTGGATTTGTATTAGGAGCAGGTATTATGGTATCGCTATTTTATCTGATTTGAAAGAAATGCACAAAAAATCAGATGTGATAATACAGTGCTATTATAGTTAACTATTACCACTAAACTCTAATAAATAAGCTTTTATAAATTCGCTCAAATCGCCGTCCATTATATTCTGAACATTTGAGGTTTCATAATTTGTACGCAGGTCCTTTACTAATTTATATGGATGCATAACATATGAACGAATTTGTGATCCCCATTCTATTTTCTTTTTGTTTCCTTCAATTTGTGCAATGGCATCTTGCTTTTTTCGGAGTTCTATTTCATAAAGTTGTGAGCGAAGCATTTGCAAAGCTTTTTCACGATTTTGTAGTTGAGATCGTGTTTCCTGACATTCAATTACAAGCCCTGATGGCTCGTGATGTAACCTCACCGCTGTCTCTACTTTGTTAACGTTTTGTCCACCGGGGCCTCCCGACCTAAAAGTATCCCAGCTTATATCAGCCGGATTTATAGCAATCTCAATTGAATCGTCAACAACGGGATAAACATATACCGATGCAAATGAGGTATGTCTTCGGTTTGCTGAGTCGAAGGGCGATAGTCTTACAAGTCTGTGAACTCCATTTTCACCCTTTAAGTATCCAAATGCAAACTCACCGTTAAATTGTAATGTTACTGATTTAATTCCTGCCCCATCACCGGCCTGATAATCAAGTTCTTTAACTTTGAAATTATTTCGTTCGCCATAACGAATATACATTCGCATAAGCATTTCTGCCCAATCCTGACTTTCTGTACCTCCCGCTCCAGGATTTATTTTTAGTATTGCGTCAAAAGCATCTTCTTTATTGCTTAGCATTTGCAAGAATTCCAAGTCAGTAATCAAAGTACCGGTAATGATAAATTGGTCATCAAGTTCCTGACGTGTAGCTTCAGACATTTCAAAAAACTCCTCCATAACGGTGAGGTCATTAAATGATTCCTGAGCTTTGTTAAAGGAATCGACCCATCGCTTTTTTTCCTTTATTTTTTTAAGATGTTGTTCTGCTGCTTTTGGATTATCCCAAAATTTAGGTGATTGTGTTTTTTCTTCTTCTTCTTCGATCTCCATTTTCTTGCGATCGATGTCAAAGATACCCCCTTAAAGCATCAAGCCTCTTGAAAAGTTCTTTTCTTCCTTCTGTTGTAAACATATTATTCTGATTCAAATATTTTATTTAGCTATTTCAAGGTTTTTTAAAAACAAATCACTCCTTTTAAATTTCATTCTTAATTACTTTCCACACTAAATCAGGTTGAAAACCTTTTTGTTGCGCATATTTTACCAACTTAGAGTTCCGACGGAAGTCATTATCATCATCAATATTTTTGGATGACAGTATTGCTTTTAACGTTTTTATATATTCGTCCTCATCCAGCGAATTAAGTGCAATTTGTATTGTTAGTTCAGGAATTTGCTTTTGCCGGAGAGCGTAACCAATTTTGTTCTTTCCCCATTTGTTATTACGTAATTTTCCAGTTGCAAAGGCAAATGTAAAGCGCTCCTCATTAATAAAATCTTCCTTTTTAAGTAGGAGGATAATCTCAGCGATAATCTTTTCACTTACATTCCAGCTTAATAATTTTGATTTCAAGTCAAAAATTGAGCGTTCCTGATATGCACAAAACTTTCGTGCTTTGTTTAGCAAAAATGTGTGTTCAGGTGCCATAATTTAAGTTTTAGTAAGAAACTAATAACATCTCGATTATCTAATTTATGAAATAATGAAGTGTTACATCAAAAGCAATTACTTCATTTGGCTTAATACTCCCTAATCCGCTTGACCCATATGCCAATCCAGAAGGAATTACAAGTTTTATACTACCACCCTCCCCAATTAATTGTAGTCCTTCCTGCCATCCAGCTATTACCTGGTAGAGGCCAAGAGTTATATTATTTCCTTCATCAAATACTACATCTTCAAGAGAATAACCTGTATATGAAACATTGACATTAGAATTAATTGTTGGGTGATCATTATCTCCTGGATCAACAATAACATAGTATAATCCACTAGATGTATATTGTCCATCTAATTGTTTTTTAATCACATAAGCTTCAATTAATCCATGGTCTATTTCCGATTGATTCGAATCCTTTTTGCAGGAAAACATGATCATACTTAGAAGTATGACAGAAATAGTAACAATAAAACATCTCTTCATCATAATTTTAAAATTTAAGAAGCAAATTTACATTTTTAGGAGAACGTGTCAACTCAATTTTTAATATTTGAGTTAGGAAAAAAGCACTTAAAATTCTAGATGTTAAATTATTTTACCAATTTCTGTAATTGTCTTGCAGTATATTGATTTATCTTTGTGAAAAATGCAACTAATTAAATTTATTACAATGAGAAAATTATTAATTCCAATAATGTTGATATTTCTAGTGTCATGTAGCTCTCTTCAGGTTACAAATAACTGGGATAAATCGATTGATTTCAAAGAGTTCAAAAACTTTAGCATGTATCCTTGGGACAAGCAAAATGATAAACTCATAAATGAGTATGACAGGCAAACTATTACTTTGGCGGTAATAAGCGAGATGGAGCGTAGGGGATATAAGCATTTAGAAAAAGGAGGTGAATTGATAGTTTCAACTTTTGTGATTTTACAAAATAAAACAGATTACCAAGCATATACAAATCATTATGGTGGATACGCAGGCTACGGTGGTGGCTGGGGTTATTATGGTTCGCCATGGGCATATGGATATGGCTGGGGACCAGGATATTATGGCGGTACTACTACAATAAGGTCAGTTGATTACGTACAAGGAACCTTGATAATAGATATTTTTGAGTTGGGTAATAAAAAACTCGTTTGGCAGGGGATAGGTACCGGTGAAGTGGATGATAACCCAGCCACTCGGGATAAAAAGCTGCCCAAAAGTATTTCTCATATTTTCAGGAGATTCCCTATTCCTAAAGGGAAAGGATAGTTCCCTATTAAACCGAAGTAAAATTTTAATTTTTTAATAACTGATCAACCAATTTAGGTACGCCAATTCCGGCTTTTTCTGTAATTATTTTAAGGTTTGATATACCTGGTACAGCAAATGCCTTTGGGTCGATATAATATTTTGGAATTTCGTTACTTACATAATTTATTAGGCTTGCAGCAGGATATACAACCATTGAAGTGCCGATCACAATCAAAATATCAGCGTCTGAAACGATAGATATTGCTGTTTCAATCATTGGTACACTTTCACCAAACCATACAATATGTGGTCGGAGTTGATATCCTAATTCGCACTTATCACCCTTTTTTAACTCCCAATGATCTAAGGTATAGACTAAGTTTGGATCATGAGTGCTGCGGACTTTCTTTAACTCACCATGTAAATGCAACACATTGGTTGATCCGGCTCGCTCATGCAAATCATCAACGTTTTGTGTTATAATTTGTACGTTAAACTTTTCTTCCAACTTAAGCAGCCATCTATGTCCATCATTAGGTTCAACTTCGAATAATTGTTTTCTCCTTTGATTATAAAAATCAAGGACCATTTCTTGGTTATTTTCCCAAGCTATTGGTGATGCTACTTCTTCTATACGGTGGTTTTCCCATAATCCGTTATTATCTCTAAAAGTGCTAACACCGCTTTCAGCACTAATTCCGGCTCCTGTTAGTACAACTATTTTTTTCATATTGTAAGGATAGGATATATTTTTGATAAAGATAAAAAATAAACACAAAAAAAAACGCTCTCCGAAGAGAGCGTCTTAAGCCTAAACAAGAATCGCAACCATTAATGATTAGGCAATATTTTCAGACTATAAAAGGTTCATGTCGTCAAGTACTTTCATAACACTCTTTACAGAATTAGCAGAAGCTTCCAGAAGTGCCTTTTCCTCCTCGTTTAAGTCGATTTCAATTATCTTTTCAATTCCATTTTTTCCTAGCGTCACAGGTACGCCAAGGTAGACATCTTTTTGGTTGTATTCTCCATTAAGTAGTGCGCAAACAGGAAAAACACGGTTGTGGTCGTTAACGATAGCTTCACACATTTGAGCTGCTGCAGCTCCTGGAGCATACCATGCAGATGTACCCATTAATTTAACCAGCTCACCTCCTCCACCTTTGGTGCGTTTAACGATTGCTTCTAATTTATCCGCATCTATTAATTCAGTAACAGGTATTCCACCAACAGTTGTATAACGTGGTAATGGAACCATAGTATCGCCATGTCCACCCATTAATAAAGCTTGGATGTCAAGCGGAGAAATATTTAATTCAGTTGCAAGAAAAGCACGATAACGTGCAGTATCTAATATCCCTGCCATACCAAATACTTTCTTCGATGAAATATTCGCTGTTTTAAAAGCGGCGTATGACATTACATCCAAAGGATTGGAAACAACTATCACGATAGCATCAGGGGAAAATTTCAAAGCTTGCGCAACTACACTTTTTACGATTCCGGCATTTGTTGAGATTAAATCGTCGCGACTCATGCCGGGCTTACGTGGTAAACCGGAAGTGACAACAATAATTCCTGATCCGGCAGTTTTAGTATAGTCGTTTGTTACACCGGTTACTTTAGTATTATAGCCATTGATTGGGGCAGTTTGCCAAATATCAAGAGCTTTACCTTCTGCGATACCTTCTTTGATATCGATAATAACAACTTCTTTAACAATATCTTTGTGAGCAATAACATTAGCCACTGTGGCTCCTACATTTCCTGCTCCAATTACTGTTATCTTTTCCATTTTAATTTGATTCTTTTTATGTTAGACTTTTTTCATTACCGCAAATGTAATAATATTTCTCCGTGAGCAATGCTAATATTGACTATAAAAATATGTAAAAGCTAATTTATTTAAAGTCTAAATTGTTAACAGAATTAATTAAAGGTTTGAAGATGCTAAGATTAGGATTACCCATTGTTTAAGATTCCAAAAAATGATTATTCTCAAGATATCCTAAATTTATAAACTGTAAAGATCTTTCAATGTTCAAGAGCCTAATTAACGATTATGAAAAACCGAAGGTTCTAGTTTTCTTAACCTGCAGATAAATCTTCAGCTCCAGGTAACATACCTTCCAATTGCGATGGATCATGAATAAGTACTGGTATATGCTGTGGACATATCCAGTAGTTAGAACCTTTAAAATCAAGCGCTACTAATGGAACCTGGTATTCATCATTTTTGCAGAATAAGCAAACTTTTTCTTTATTGTTTTCCATAATTTTTCTTTTTTTGATATTAAATAATTTAAGCGGCAAATATCCTAAATAATCTGATATGTTAAACAATAGATCATTTATTATAAAAATAGAATTCGTAATTTTGCATAGCTTGTTTGTAATTTTTAAAATAGAAACAGTTATCCCATGATACTTTCATATCTACGTATCAAAGGGTAAAGCAATTAACTTGGTTAAACAATGAAAATCATCAAAAAAATATTTGTAACAATAATTATCATTTTGATATGCTTTGGTGCAGCGAGTTATTTATTGCTAAGATCCACCAAACCAAATTATTCAGGTAAAGTAAGTCTGCCAGGTCTGAATAAAAAAGTAGAAATAATTATTGACGAATATGGTGTTCCACATATTTATGCTGAAAATTCACACGACGCATATATGGCTCTTGGTTATGTCCAGGCACAAGAGAGGTTATTTCAAATGGAAATGATAAGACGTGTAACTTCAGGAAGATTATCGGAATTATTAGGCGAGAAATTTCTAAACACTGATAAAACAATGCTAACGCTGTCCATACGTGAAGCGGCCAAAAAAAGTGCAAATAAATTTTTTAATGAAACTAGTGCACCATACAAACAGGAAACTCTTGCTTATCTAAAAGGAATAAACAGTTTTATCGAAAATGGCACCCTGCCAATTGAGTTTACTTTGTTGAATTTCAAACCCGAACTATTTAAACCTGTTGATGTTTACACGGTATTAGGTTATATGTCTTTGTCTTTCACATCTGCTCTTTCACAGGAACCAATAGTAACTCGTATACTAGAAAATCTTGGACAGGATTATCTAATTGATTTTGGGCTTGATTCTATCTCAAACGTCCAACATTATCTTGATACTACCAGTCAAACAAAACATTTAGGCAACCTGTCAAGTGAGATACAAAAAACCTTTAATACTTTACCTGTTCCTGTTTGGTATGGATCAAACAACTGGGTGCTTAGTGGCATTAGATCAAAATCAGGAAAAGTACTACTGGCAAATGATACACATATCAGGTTTTCACAACCAGCCGTATGGTATGAAGCATATATTGAATATCCCGGATTTTCGATGGCAGGTTATTATTTGGCAGGTGTTCCTTTTGCAATTACTGGTCATAACGATCGCTTTGCTTGGGGTACAACAATATTTCCATTCGACAATATGGATCTTTATAGAGAAAAACAGAATCCTGATAATCCGAATCAGATTTGGGTAAACGATCACTGGGAAAATTATAATACAGTTATCAATAAAATTACTGTGAAAGGAGGAAATGATGTTGCATTTGAAATTCGCTCTACTCGCCATGGACCTATTTTGAATGGCGTTTACAATAATATTGCGAAATACGACGAACCACCTATTTCAATGTGGTGGGCATTAAATAAAATGGAATCTGCTGTTCTTGAAGGTTTGTACAAAATTAATAATGCTTCTGATATGCAGGAGTTCGAAAAAGCAATGGAGTACATTGATTTAATTGGAATGAACATGATTTATGGTGATAATGAAAATAACATTGCATTATGGGCTGCTGGTAAAATACCTATCAGACCAGAGCATGTTAATTCTAAAATTATATTAGACGGTGCAAGTGGAAATGATGAGATTCTTGGCTATTATTCATTTGATAAGAATCCGAGAATCATTAATCCGGAAGATGGGTTTATTACAACCTCAAACGATGAACATGAAAGGGTTGATGGTATTTTATATCCAGGTTATTATTCTCCGGGGATCAGAGCAAATCGTATTAAGAGATTGATAAATTCTCGTGACAAGTGGGATATAGAAGGTTTATCATCGATTCAACTCGATAATACTTCAGAAAAAGATACAATGCTTGCTGCTTTGATATTATCGGAGGCCAATACCAAAAAGGTTTCAAGCATTGGTCCAACATATGCTTTAGCCATAAATCAGTTACATAGCTGGGATGGCAAGACCGATGTAAATAGCATTGGTGCAACCATCTTCAGTAATCTGGTTTATTTTATTATGTATAATACTTTAGGTGATGAACTTAATGAGCAGGATTTCAATAGTTTTATAAATTCATTTCTAGTACGTTCCAGAATGTCAGCATTATTTTCGAACGAAAATTCAATTTGGTTTGATAACAAAACAACCTTAAATACAAAGGAACTTCGAAGTGATATTTTTACATTATCATTAGAGGAAACTATTTCTTCCTTGTCAGCCCAGTTAGGGGATGATGTGAGTACATGGAAGTGGGGCAAGGTTCATACGCTTACACATATACACCCTATTGGTTATGAAGAACCACTCGATCGAATATTTAATATTGGTCCGTTTGCTAAATCAGGTGGAAATGATGTAATTGATAAAGAAGGTTATAGGTACAACAAAGCAGGAGTTTATCCGGTTGTTGATGGCCCTGCGATGAGATTACTTATTGATTTTGCTGATACAGATCATGCATGGTCGATTATTCCAACTGGCCAGTCAGGAAATGTAATGAGTCAACATTATTCTGATCAGGCCCATATGTTTAATAATGGCAAGTACCGTATCATTAATACAAATAAAAATGAACTCAATAATGAAAGGGTTCTGATACTTGAACCTTAAGGTAGTTCGATAATTGTCGGAACTATGATTTATTTGATTTCTGGATTTCCCTGATTTTTCTGTTTGAATTTTTTATTGGCAAGGCGTTTGAATGTTAAACTTTTGGTTCCGAAATTGATAAGAACCCTACTTCCAAATCATATGCCTCCAAATAATTTATTGCTTGAGCCAAATGAACATCTTCTAAATTAGTAATTGCTTTTAATTCCATTGATATTATTTCTTCACATAGAAAATCAACCCTTCGTGTACCAATCTGTTGTTGCTTATAATAAATGGGCATTTCAAATTCTCTGCTGAAATTTAATCCTGTATCGATCATCTCAATTTCTAATGCCCGTTGATAAATTACTTCTTGAAAGCCATTGCCTAATTCAGAATGAACTTTCATTGCACAACCAATTATTTTAGATGTCAGTTCTGAATATTTGTATTCACTTTTAATCATAGCCTATCAAACTAATCATAGATTAATCAGTGGTTCAGACTTTTTTCTGGTCCGTTTACTCTTCTTACAATTAAAGAAATTTGGAGAAGAAAGTAAAATACAAAAACTAATACTCCTGTTAAGAATATACTAGATACAGAAATAGATATGTTTATTGAGTTTATATAATTGACATAAGTATCAAAGAATGAAAAGTTAAAAGTAGTAGGTTCTGAAAGAAATAAAAGCACAAAAATAGTACCAACAATAGTTCCAATAAAAACCCATCCTTTCCAGGAAATAATTGAACCTGTACTCTGAACTTTACTTTCCTTCAAACTTAAACCTTCAATTTTATTCATTACCGAAGGAATAAAATCATCACCAGGTTTTTCAACTGAAGCAATTTTTACTGCTTTTTTAACAAAATCATCTGTATTATCACTAACTGTATTCATAGTAATCTATTTTTTTCTGTCCAATTTTATCTTTTAGTTCTACATAAAGTTTTTGTCGGCTCCTATGGAGCTTTATTTTAACATTATGCGTTGATAGTCCCACTATTTCAGATATTTCTTTAATTTGTAACTCTTCATAATAATACAAAGTTATAATTATCCTATCAGTTTCCGGTAGTTTTAATATTGAATTGTTAATGATTTTTCTTTTTTCTTTTATGTGTATATCATGTTGAGCATCAGATAAGTCAGAAATATTAAATTCAACAAAGTCATCAATCTCAATTGTATCTACCTTTCTTTTTTGAGATTTGTATTTGTTAATTGATGCATTATATGTTATACGGTAAATCCATGTAGATAATTTTGAGACTTCATATTAAAACTATCCAATGAGCTATAAACTTTTAGAAATACATCCTGTGCTAATTCTTCAGCTTCTTCACGGTTTTTTTAATACCCTGTATGCCAGCGTGTAAACCATCATGTTATATCTTTTCACTATTTCTTCAAAAGATTGAACATCTCCAGCTAGAATTTTTGGTATAAGTATGTTCTCATCTATTGATCCCATTGTACTTTAGACAGTAAACTTATTAATTGGTTACATAATTGTTATTCTTTTATTTTTTGTAACCAAAATACAAAACACATGTCAAAGATATAAAAGACTAATATTAGTCAATCATATAATCTTAAAAATTAGAAAAATGGAAGTAGCAATTGTATTTATTAGTGCGTTTATAGTGGTTTTCGGAATTCTTTTTCTGTATTACACCACAAGACATAAAGAGCGTCTTGCCTTAATTGAGAAGGACAAAGATGTAAGTGTTTTTATGAGCAATAAAACTCCCTCTACACGATCGGCATGGAAAATTATCAGTATGAACCTTGCCCTTATTTCAATAGGTGTTGGGATTGGAATTCTTTTCGGTAACTTTTTATATAGCATTGCCGGTATGCAAGAAGAGGTAGCATACTCAGCTTCAATATTTCTACTTGCAGGAGTAGGTTTGTTAATTGGAACATTAATGGCTAAGAAAGAAGCAAGCTTGTAAAGAATCTTGAGTTTATCAGCAATCTATCACCCTGTACATTTTTCCAGTATTATAAGGCTGTTAACCCAAATGTACTGGTAACGACTAGGTTTGAGTACTGGCAAACCTATATACTAAACAGTCTCATCATCTTAATGTTATTTGCTTAATAACATTTCCTTGCTGCAGAACATTACCACTCTTTTTCTTTTAATTTTGTACTTTAATTACAAATCGCAATTAAAATGCAAAAAGAGAGACTTTTTGAAACATTTCCTCCTGTCTCAACCAAAGAGTGGAAAGAAAAAATAAAAAAGGATCTTAAGGGTGCTGATTATGACAAAAAACTTGTTTGGAGAACCGACGAAGGATTTAGGGTTCAACCTTACTACAGAAGTGAAGATTTAGGCAAGTTTCCTCACATCAGTATTTTCCCAGGAAATTTCCCATTTGTCAGAGGAAACCACATCAAAAATAACAACTGGCTTGTCCGTCAGGATATTCTAGTTGAAAATATTGAAAATGCAAACCGGAAAGCACTTAAAATTGGATTAGCGGGTGTTGATTCTTTGGGGTTTTATTTTGAAGATGATTTTAAACCTGATGATAATAGTGTTGAGAGACTCTTCAAGGATATCCCTCTCGATAAGAAGGAAATAAACTTTGCAGCAAATTACCCGCTCGAAATAATTGATATCATTTCTTCTCTAGCGAGCAAATCCAATATTAATCCCAATAAAGTTAAAGGAAGCGTTGAATATGATCCAATAAGCTATTTTAGCTTAAACGGTAGATTTCACAATACGGCAAAAGAGGACCTTGCATTGTTGAATAAACTGCATACTTCATGCAAGCACATACCGAATTTTCAATATTTATGTATTAATGCCACGATATTTAATAATTCTGGAGGAGGAATTGTTAGCGAGCTGGCTTTTTCTATGGCAATGGCTGCAGAATACCTTACCTATCTTACTGATAGCGGACTGGATATTGACGATATAGCACCCCATATTCGATTTCATTATTCTGTTGGATCTGATTATTTCATGGAAATTGCAAAGTTTAGAGCGGCAAAATATCTTTGGGCAAATATTGTCAATGCATATGGGTTAAAGAATAAATCAAATGCAACAATGTATATTCATTGTAGCAATTCAAGATGGAATAAAACTATTTACGATCCGTATGTAAATATGCTTCGAACCACCACAGAATCTATGTCAGCCATTATCGGAGGAGTTAATTCATTAAGTGTGTTGCCATTTAATTCTGTTTTCGAAACAGAAACTGAGTTTTCTGAACGTATAGCCCGCAATCAACAATTGGTATTAAAGGGAGAATCATATTTCGATAAAGTGGCAGATGTTGGTGCAGGCTCCTATTATATTGAAAGTCTTACTGATAAACTTATCCACAATGCTTGGGAGCGATTCCTTAACGTTGATAAAGAAGGTGGTTATATAAAGGCTTTCAAAAAAGGAAGTATCCAAAAAATTATTGCTAACGAAGCTTCAATAAAGGATGATGATGTTGCAACTCGGAAAAGGTCGCTTCTTGGGACAAATCAATTTCCTAATACTAGTGAGTCGTTTAATTCAGATTTTGAACTTCTGAAGAGAAAAACCAAACCTGAAAATGATGGAGTACAACCACTTGTAATTTATCGTGGTGGTGAGAAATTAGAAGAAATACGGTTAAGTACTGATAAATTTGCTATTAACAATAAACGGCCTGTAGCTTGGATGTTTACATATGGTGATCTGACAATGCGTAAAACTAGATCACAGTTTGCAGGTAATTTTTTCGGTTGTGCAGGTTATGAAATAGTTGATAATCCTGGTTTTAATAATGTTGAAGAAGGTATAGCTGCAGCCATAGTTGATAAACCAGAAATTGTTGTTATCTGTAGTTCCAATGAAGAATACAAAGATATTGTAGAACCAATTTATAATGCACTGGTTGATAAAGCAGTAGTCGTTTTGGCTGGTTATCCCGAATCACAAATTGATCGATTAAAAGAGATTGGATTGACAAATTTTGTACATGTAAAAAGTAATGTGCTTGAAGAATTAAAGCGGTATCAGAAGTTATTAATTAAGGAGGAACTTTGAAAAGTAACCAATACGATGAAACCTGATTTTGAAAAAATAAATATTGATAGCTTTTCTAAACCTAAAGACTCAAATGCAGATTGGGAAGCTAACAATAATATACATCCTGACTGGAAGACTTCTGAAAACATTGATATAAAACCTGTTTATACATCTGAGGAATTAAATGGGATGGAGCACCTTAATTATGCTGCAGGTTTATCTCCATTTTTGAGAGGTCCTTATTCGACAATGTATGTTACGCGTCCCTGGACAATAAGACAATATGCAGGTTTTTCAACCGCCAAAGAATCCAATGCTTTTTACCGCCGTAATCTTGCTGCAGGGCAAAAAGGATTATCGGTAGCTTTCGACCTTGCAACTCACCGTGGTTATGATTCTGATCACGAACGTGTTGTTGGTGATGTTGGTAAAGCGGGTGTTGCTATCGATTCGGTTCTCGATATGGAAATATTGTTCGATCAAATACCGTTGAATAGTATATCAGTTTCCATGACAATGAATGGAGCTGTATTACCAATACTGGCATTTTATATTGTAGCGGCATTGGAACAGGGTGCAAAGCTAGAAGAACTTACTGGAACCATCCAAAATGATATTCTTAAAGAATTTATGGTTCGCAATACCTATATCTATCCTCCTGATCCGTCTATGCGCATAATTGCGGATATTTTTGAATATACTTCACAAAAAATGCCGAAGTTCAATTCAATTTCAATTTCTGGTTATCATATTCAGGAAGCGGGTGGAACGGCAGATATTGAGCTTGCTTATACCTTGGCAGATGGTCTTGATTATATAAGAACAGGACTTAAAGCTGGATTAAAGATTGACGATTTTGCTCCTCGACTTTCTTTCTTTTGGGGATCAGGAATGAACCATTTTATGGAAATCGCCAAACTCCGTGCCGGACGTCTATTGTGGGCTAAGATTGTTAAGCAATTTAATCCTAAGAAACTAAAATCAATGGCATTGCGTGCACATACTCAAACGTCAGGATGGAGCCTTACAGAACAAGATCCCTTTAACAACGTCGCTCGTACTTGTATTGAAGCTCTTGGTGCGGTATTAGGTCATACACAATCTCTTCATACGAATGCCCTGGATGAAGCAATTGCACTCCCTACCGATTTTTCAGCACGAATAGCCCGTAATACTCAAATTTATCTGCAAGAAGAAACTGATATTTGTCGGTCGATTGATCCATGGGCAGGATCCTATTATGTTGAAACTCTTACTAACGAACTCGTACACAAAGCATGGGAACATATTGTGGAGATTGAAGAAATGGGAGGAATGTCGAAAGCCATAGAAACAGGATTACCAAAAATGAGAATCGAAGAAGCTGCCGCACGCAAACAGGCTCGAATTGACGCTAATAAAGATGTGATTGTTGGTGTAAATAGTTATAAATTGGAAAAGGAAGATCCAATAGAAACACTCGAAATTGATAATAATGTGGTACGTCAGTCACAAATAGAAAGACTTAATAAATTGCGTGCCGAGCGTAATGATAAAGTTGTTCAGAAAAATCTGGAAGCAATTACAAGAGCTTGTGTTACAGGCAAGGGTAATTTATTAGAATTGGCTGTTGAAGCTGCAAAGAATCGTGCAAGTCTCGGAGAAATTTCGTATGCTTGCGAAAAAGTTATGGGAAGATATAAAGCAGTTATAAGATCAGTTTCGGGTATTTATGCCTCCGAAGCAGGTAATGACGCTTCGTTCAAAGAAGCACATAAACTTGCTGATGAGTTTGCGCGAATAGATGGACGTAGACCCAGAATTATGATTGCTAAAATTGGACAGGATGGCCACGACCGGGGAGCAAAAGTTGTTGCTACCGGATATGCAGATATTGGTTTTGATGTTGATATCGGACCACTTTTCCAAACTCCTAAAGAAGCTGCAAAGCAAGCTGTTGAAAATGATGTTCATATATTGGGTATTTCAAGTCTCGCCGCAGGCCATCGCACCCTTGTTCCTCAAGTTATTACAGAACTTAAAAAGCTTGGAAGGGAAGATATAATGGTGATAGTTGGTGGGGTTATACCTCCACAAGATTATCAATTTCTTTATGATGCTGGTGTTGTTGCAATTTTCGGACCTGGTACTGTAATCTCAGATGCAGGTGTTAGTATGCTTAATTTATTGATTGAGGCGAAAAAGTAAGAGAAATTCCTAAGGAATGAGTCCAACCTTATTGTTTAAATTTACAAATTGAAAAAGACCTCTCAACGAAACTGTTTATCTCAAATAAACATTTATTAGTGCCCTCAAACAACTCATCATTTTATTTATTTGAATTCTTGCTGAATTTATCTTAATAAGAAACAAAATAAACTTTTAACATAATTTAAGTTTCCAAAGTTTATTTTTATGTATTTTTGCCAAATTAATACAAAATAAATTTTGTTACAAATGGATAAATTCATAATCCTGATTTCTATTATTGTGGTAACAATTAATGTTAGAGCACAAGAAATCAGACATCTAACAATAAAACAGGCTGTTGAATATGCTATGGAAAACAATTACCAGATAATTAATGCTGGCAAGGATGTTGAAGCAGCAAAGTATATTGTTAAGGAGTCAACCTCAATTGGACTGCCCCAAGTTGACGCGTCTGTTAATTATAATGACAATATTGCCCGTCCGGTAATGATTTTGCCGCCAGAATTTGTACAGCCCGGTGAGTCGGACAAGATTCAGTTTGGAACTAAGTATGATGCAAGCTTAGGAGCTTCAGTATCACAATTATTATTTAGTGGAGAATATATCGTTGGGCTTCAAGCGGCAAGAAAATATCTAGAGAAAACAAATACTGACTACTTCAAGAATAAAGTTGATGTTAAGCAACTGGTGTCAAACTCTTATTACGCTGCGTTGTCAGCTACCGAAGGACTTCGGATAGTTGATTCAACATTAACAATTACAAGAAAATTAGCTAATGAGACCAGAGAAGTTTTTAATGTTGGTTTTGCTGAGGATATTGATGTTGACCAGTTAGATTTATTGGTTTCTGACCTTGAGGCTTCAGCTCTTTATTTAAGTAGCAAGTTTATTATTTCAAATGCTTACCTAAAGTTTTATCTTGGTTTAAAAGATGCGGACAGTATTGTACTAACTGATAATATGGAAAGTATAATATCCGCAAGGCATAATTCGGGACTACTGACTAACCCATTTAATATTAATCAGAATGTTGATTTCAGGTCTCTTACCAAACAAAAAGAGCTTAGTTTGCTTCAGGTAAAATTGGAGAAAGCATCATACATGCCATCTATTGCAGCTAACCTAAATTACCAAACTCAGGCACAGAGAGATGAGTGGAACTTCTTTAGTAATGATGGTGGCTGGTACTCAAGCTCGGTTTTTGGTGTAAAAATGCTAATACCTGTATTTTCTAGTGGCAAGAGAAGTTCAAAAGTAAAACAGGCAAGAATTGCATATGAACAGGTGACAGTGATGGAGCAGCAACTAACTAGCCAGTTAAATTTACAATACGACGCTGCAATAAATGAGTACATGAATGCTTATAGAGTATTTGAAAATAAGCAAGTTAGCAGAAAAACAGCTGAAAAAATTTATAACAAAACAACTCAAAAATATATTGAAGGTATGTCTACGAGCTTAGATATCCTAAACACACATAACCAATTTTTAAATGCAGAGAATGAATATATTAATTCGGCGCTTTTACTTTTGAAAACGGGTGAAGAACTTGAAAAAATTCTTACAAAATTTGAATAATATTTATGGACGAAAAAGTAAAAATAATTATTGAAAGGGTTGCAAATCTATTTTGTGAGTATGGTATCAGAAGTGTAACTATGGATGATATTGCCCACACACTTACGATTTCTAAGAAAACTCTTTACAACTATTTTAAAGACAAAGAGGAACTTGTTTGGGCAATTCTTAAATATCTGAATGAGGAAAAACAAATTGATTTCTCAATACATGAAAATAATGATGCAAATGCCATAGAGGAATTATTTTACCATTATGAAATTCAGGTGGAAATGATTAAAAATCACAAGCCTGCATTTGTATACGATTTAAAAAAATATTACCCTGAAATTTATATCCATTTTCAAAAGATAAAGCATAACCGAATTCTTGACAGTGTAAAAACAAATCTAATTAAGGGTAAGAAAGAAGGACTTTACAGGAACGACTTAAATGAAGATATAATCTCCAGACTAACTTTGATGCGCATAGAAGGTATTTTAAATTCTGACATTTTCAGTATAGAAGAGTTGGTTTCAACGAATTTATTTTCTGAGATATATAAATATCATCTTTTGGGTATTGTAAATGATAAAGGCAGAAAAATGCTTAAGCAAAAGTTTAACAAAATTGACGAATCAGTAAAAATCAGCACAATATGAAACAACTAATATTAATATTTACAATCAGTATTTTCATTATTTCATGCTCTTCGGAGGATGAAAATAATTCTGATGCAGATAACCTAAGATTGTACAAGACGCAGGTTAAAGAGTTAAATGAGAAAATATCAGATATTGAGCAGGCCAATAATGACAAGGAATATTCGGGGATCAAAATACCTGTTAAATTGGAATCATTGTCGCTGCGACCATTTTCACATAATTTCACCGCCGTAGGTGAACTCGAAAGCATCAATGATGCATTTATTAGCCCGGAAATTAATGGTCAGATTACTTCTGTATATGTATCGGAAGGACAATATGTTCAGAAAGGACAGTTGCTTGCTAAACTAAATACAGTAATTATTGAAACAAATATCCAGGAAATTGAATCACAGTTAAGTCTCGCAAAGACAATTTATGAGAAGCAATCATCTTTATGGGAAAAAAATATAGGCTCAGAAAGGCAATACCTTGAAGCAAAGAATTCTTTCGAGAACCTTCAAAATAAACTTAGTACTTTAAAAGCTCAATATGATTTGGCTATAATTAAATCACCAATAAATGGCATTGTAGAAGAAATCTTTCATAAAAAAGGAGAGCTGGCAACTCCAGGCATGCAATTAATGCAAATTGTTAATATTGATGAGCTTTATGTTACTGTTAAATTGTCGGAAGCATATCTTCCAATAATTAAGAAAGGTGATATTGTTACCATTTCATTCCCAGCTTATCCCGGACTCGAATATCGCAAACCTGTCTATCGAACAGGTAATGTGATCAACAAACAAGACAGGACATTTATTGTACAGATAAAAATAGCTAACAAAAATGGAAAGCTTAAGCCACATCTTCAGGCCAACGTAAATATAAATGATTACAATATTGATAATGTGATTGTACTTCCTACAATTCTGATTAAGGAAGATATGACAGGATCATTTATATACATAGTTGAGACAGCCAATGGAAAAAGTATAGCTACAAAAAAGTATATTAAAACAGGAATTTCATATAAGGATAAAACCGAAATACTTGACGGATTAAGTACTGGCGATATGATAATTACCGATGGTTATAGCAATGTGTCAAATGGATCAGTAGTCAATGTTATACAATAACAAAATTAAATGTATCATTCAAATTAATATACTTTAACGGATGAATAAAACTGAAAATAGCGATACAGACAAAGTTATACGGAATTTCTGGTTATCAACATGGGCTCTTAATAATAAAAATACTGTTTACCTTATAACAGTAGTAACAATATTCTTTGGATTCTATTCTTATGTTTCAATGCCCAAAGAACTTTTTCCGGAAATAAATATACCTACGATAATGGTCCAAACCCTGTATCCTGGGAACCCTCCTGTTGATATAGAAAATTTAATTACCAGACATCTTGAGAAAGAAATTGAATCTGTCAAGGGTATAAATGATATGAATGCAATATCCAGTCAGGATGCGTCAAATATTTTTATCGAGTTTAATACAGATGTGGATATTAAGGTTGCCCTGCAGGATGTAAAAGATGCAGTTGATAAAGCAAAAAGCGAACTCCCTGATGACCTGCCTTTTGATCCAATGATTGAAGACATCGACTTGTCGGAGTTCCCTGTTGTAAACATAAACCTGTCTGGTGATTATAGTGTGAATAAGCTCAAGGATTTTGCTGAAGATATGCAAGATGAATTTGAGACAATTTCAGAGGTATCTAAAGTAAACATTACAGGTATTACCGAAAAGGAGGTTAAGATTATTCTTGATCCATTTAAGATGAATACTTTACAGATAAGCTTTAATGATGTTGAAGAAGCTGTAAAATTTGAAAACATGTCCTTATCAGGTGGTGATATGCTAATTGGAGATATTAAACGTACTATAAGGATAATTGGTGAATTTACCGATCCTGCTGAAATTGAAGACATAATTGTAAAAAGTGAAAAAGGAAACATTGTTTATTTGCACGACATAGGTTATGTAGATTATGGTTTTAAAGATCGCGACAGTTATGCTTATCTAAACAGCCAACCAGTTGTCTCTCTTCAGGTTGTCAAAAAAAGTGGAGAAAATTTACTCTCTACTATTTCCCAGGTAATGGAACTTCTTGACGAAGCAAAAAACACCGGTTTAATTCCTGAAAATTTAGTGATTACTGTAACTAACGATCAGTCGGATATGGTAAAAATGCAGCTGAGCAACCTCGAAAACAGCATTATCATGGGAATAATCTTTGTTGTTTTTGTTTTATTCCTGTTTTTGGGAACCAGAAATTCACTATTTGTTGGTTTCGCTATTCCGATGTCGATGTTTCTTTCATTTATGATAATGGGGCTGATAGATTACAGAATAAATATGGTTGTACTCTTTTCATTGATACTTGCACTAGGGATGCTTGTAGATAATGCAATTGTTGTAACGGAAAATATATACAGGTTTGTTGATAAAGGATATCCAATATTAGAAGCTGCTAAACAAGCTACCGGCGAAATTGCTATGCCTATTATTTCTTCAACACTTACTACTCTTGCAGCATTCTTTCCATTACTTTTCTGGAAAAGTATTATGGGCGAATTTATGTCGTATATGCCGGGAACATTGATAATTGTTCTTTCCTCCTCCCTTATTGTGGCCCTTGTCATAATACCTGTAATCTTTACCGTTTTCTATAAAAAAGGGGCAAATGTTTCTATCCCCAAGCCGAAAAGAAGTATAATACTAATGCTAATATTAATCGGCCTTGCTTCGATATTTTATGTTTTCAAAATTAACTGGGTAGGAACATTGTTATTAATATTCACTTTTATCGGATTATTAAATCTTCTTTTCCTCTCACGGCTTGCTTTATGGTTTCAAAATGTTGGATTGGTTTGGCTCGAAAACTCATATATTAGATTCATCAAATTTGCCTTACATGGAAAAACACCCATCTTTCTTTTATTTGGGACAATTGCTTTAATGATATTAACTCTCACATTCTATTTTGGAAGTGATCCAAAAGTTAAATTTTTTCCTTCTGCCGACCCAAAACTTATAAATGTATTGGCCGAGATGCCTATTAGTACTGATATAGAAGTAAGTGATTCGATAATGCGAGAGCTGGAAGAAAAAATATTTGAGGTATTAGAACCTGATATGGATATTGTTGAGTCAGTATTAACAATAACTGGAAAAGGGGCTATTGGACAGGATGAAGGTTTTACCGGACGTGGCGGAGCACCTAATAAGGGATTGATTACAATTAACTTTGTCGACTTTAAGGACCGAGGAGAAAAGAGTACAGTTAAAACACTTGAACGAATGTCCGAGGCATTGGTTGGTTTATATCCTGGTATAAATCTTTCAGTAGAAAAACTAAAAGAAGGGCCTCCAACTGGCAAACCAATAAATCTTGAAGTTAGCGGTGGCGATTTTGATGATTTATTACAACTTACCGAAGATATAAGAACTGAAATTAATAAAGTTAATATTCCCGGTATAGAAGGTTTAAAAATCGAACTTGAAGTGAGTAAACCTGAATTACTTGTTAACATCGACCGTGAGAAGGCAAGACGATATGGGTTGTCAACTGCACAGGTGGGAAGCGCTATACGGACAGCTTTATTCGGTAAAGAAATCTCTGATTTCAAAGATGGCGAAGATGAGTATAAGATAGTTATAAGGCTTGATGATAAGTTTAGATACAATATCGCGGATATTATTAACCAACGAATAACTTTTAGGAGTCCATCATCAGGTAAAATTGTACAAGTACCAATATCTGCAGTTGCTGATTTCAAATATAGCTCAACTTATGGGGCCATAACAAGGAAGGATCGGAGCAGATTAATAACTATCTATTCAAATGTACTTGAAGGCTACAATACTAATGAAATTAATACTGAACTCAAACAAATTATGGCCGACTATGAAATGCCAGCCGGAACCAAATATAAATTTACCGGCGAACAACAAGAACAAGATGAATCTTCAGCATTTCTAATGAAAGCGTTAATAATTGCTTTGTCGTTGATTATGATTATTCTGGTCTCTCAATTCAACTCGTTTGTAAAACCTACTATTATAATGTTTAGTGTTGTTATGAGTACAATAGGTGTATTTGGAGGACTTGCAATATTTGAAATGGAATTTATTGTAATAATGACTGGAATTGGCATCGTTTCTTTGGCAGGAGTTGTTGTAAACAATGCCATCGTGTTAATTGATTATATAGGCCTTTTGAAAATGAGAAAGAAAAAGGAACTGGGATTAGCCGATAACGAAAACATGCCTATAGATGAGGCAAAACAGTGTATTGTTAATGCAGGTAAAACAAGATTGCGACCTGTACTTTTAACTGCCATTACTACTATCCTTGGCTTAATGCCATTAGCTACAGGATTCAATATTGACTTCATTTCATTCTTTAACACATTTAATCCAGATATATATTTTGGTGGTGACAATTCAGTATTTTGGGGCCCAATGAGCTGGACAGTTATTTTTGGCCTGAGCTTTGCAACGTTCCTAACTTTAGTAATTATTCCTTCTCTATATCATGTGCTCTATAGTGCAAAGGTGAGCATGTCGAAATGGGGCAAAAGGAACTAAAAACAATACATTCAATTTTAACTATTTTTGCGATATAAAGTTGATGTGGAATTCTATATCTCTTAAACTTTTAATTTAGGAGGATTTGGCCATATCGGGAAATGAGTTTTGAATGTTTAATTTTGAATGATGAGACCAATAATGAAAATATATATTACAATAACTTTAATTTTTATTTCTGTTTTTTTATCGTTTTCGGTAATTTCTCAGAATTCTAAGGGGAAAAGGAAGCAAAAAGAACTTACCGAAAAACAGAGGTATGCTGAAGCTGATTTATTTGCTCAAGGTTTGATTGAAAAAGAAACAGGTAACCTGCAAGAAGCACTTGAGTTATTTGAAAAAGCCCTTGAAATAAACCCTAATGACGCAACTGCGCATTACGAAGTTGCTAGAATATTAGCGGCACTTGGAAGAACTGATGAATCTCTAATAGAAGTAAGGATGGCAACAAAGCTCAACTCCGAAAATATCTGGTTTAAGGCGTACTATGCAAAAGTATCGAGAATTAACGAAAACTATGATGACTACGTTACAGCTTATGAGGAATTGGTTGCTGATAATCCATTTGATATGAACTTTCTTTATGAACTAGCTTTTGCATATCAGTTTACAGGGGATTATAAAAGTGCAATTACAGCGTACGATAAGATTGAAAGTATTATTGGTGTCAACGAAAGGATAATAACTCAAAAAACAGAATTTTACACGAAAATAGGCGACCCTGAAAGAAGTATAGCTGAATATGAAAAACTTATAGCTACTAACCCTGATGACCCGCGATACTATGCTTTGATGGCTGAGTATTGTTCAAAAAATAACCTTGACGACAAAGCTGTTTGGGCTTATAATAAAATTGTGGAAATAGATCCTGATGACCCTTATGTTCACATTTCACTTGCTGACTATTATGATAAAAAGGGAGAAAAAGAAAAGTCATTTAATGAATTGAAGCAAGGACTTTCTAATCCTGTACTTGATCTAAAAACCAAGATTAGCTTATTAGTTGGTTATTACCGTGGAGAGTTAAGTAGTGAACAAAAACAGCAAGCGTTGGAGTTATCAGAGATTTTAAAGGAGGTTCATAATGGTGACCCAATGGCAAACACGTTTTATGCCTCCATGCTTTATGAGAATGGTGAATTCCAACAAGCAAGAATTCTTTTGAGAGATATTCTGAAATCAGGAAAAGTAAACTATGCTACCTGGGAACAACTTTTATTTTGTGATTTATATCTTGATGATTATGATTCACTCGTAATTGATTCAGAAGAGTGTATCGATTATTTTCCGAATTATCCACTGCCTTATTTTTTTGCCGGAGCAGGAAATTTTCAAATCAAAGATTTCGTAAAAGCCAAGGCTTATTTTGAATCAGGTAAGGAGTTTGTTGTGAACAACAATGCTCTTTTGGAACAATTTTATTCATCATTAGGAGACACTTATAATGAGCTGGAAAATTATGATGCATCTTACTCTGCATACGAAAAAGTTTTAAAGTTAAACCCACTTAACTCTATTGTTCTCAACAATTATGCATATTATTTATCACTTAGGAGTGAGGATCTCGATAAAGCAAAGCAAATGGCAGAAAAATCAGTAGAAATCGATCCTTATAACAGTAACAATTTGGATACATATGCCTGGGTATTATACAAGCTACAAGATTATAAAAGTGCACTCGAGTGGATCGAAAAGGCTTATAATAATAGTGGCAGTTCAAGTGGAGTTGTATTGGAACATTATGGCGATATCTTATTCAAGTTGAGTAAAGAAGATGAAGCTCTGAAATATTGGAAACTTGCTCGCCAGGAAAATGAGTACTCGAAGCTTCTTGACAAAAAAATTCAAGACAAAAAACTTTATGAATAAGTATATTAGTAAGATACTTTTTTTATTTCTTGTTGTTAGTCTGACCTACATTGGAACATCATGTAAATCGAAAAAACATGTGTTAAAAGAGTCCATAAAAGAATATGGATTTTCATATTTGTATGCAAGATTGCTTGAGAACCAAATACAGTTTAATTATTTAAATGCAAATTTCAGTTTGGTTTATAGGCAGGAAAAAAACAAAACCAACCTACGTGGTCAACTGAGAATGGATAGTGATAGCCTAATATGGATGTCATTTACTCCACTTTTAGGTATTGAGGCCGCAAGGGTTATGATTACAAATGATTCTATAAAGTTTCTCAATCGACTTAATAAAACCTATTTTACAGGCAAATTCGAACTTGTTGACAGCTTGTTGAACACCACTATTGATTTTTCATTATTGCAATCTTTACTTGTTGGGAACGATCTTGCTCAATATGATGTGAACAAATTCAGATCATCAGTAGATAATGGAATGTATCGTATGACCATTCGTGAGCGCAGGAAAATCAAAAGATATATTAAGAAGGGAGAAATTGAAACAAAGGTTCTCGTTCAGCAAATTTGGCTCGATCCGGAAACATTTCGTATAACACGTATTGATATTAAAGAACAGGGTGAAGACGAAAATAAAAAATTACAGGTTTATTATAGCGATTACATATACGTTAATGATCAGTTATTTCCTTCGAAAATTCGCATTGAAATTAAATCTCAAAAATCTATTTTTATTGATATTAATTTTAACAAAGTAGACTTGAACAAGCCATTAAATTTTCCATTTAAAATACCACGCAAATACGAAAATCTGCTTTTGATGCCTAATGATTAGACGATTTTACATATTATTCATTGTGATGATTGTTACCTTTCAGGGGTACACTCAAGAATCACAAAAACAACTTGAAGCAAAACGTGAAAAACTTAACAAGGAAATTGCATATACTAATAAACTTCTGGGTGAAACTCAATCGGATAGAAATGTGACAGTAAGTCAGCTAAGGTTGTTAAATGTTAAAATTAACCAGCGGACTGATTTATTAGCTACCTTGAAATCAGAAGTTTACTATCTAAACAGCAAAATTGAAAAAACCGAATCTACACTTTTTAGTCTTAATGAAGAATTGAAAAGTTTGAAGCAGAAATATGCTAAAATAGCATGGCATGCATTTAAATATAAAACGGCCTACAATAAACTTATTTTTCTTTTCTCTGCTGAAGACTTTAATCAGGCGTATCAACGTATGAGGTATCTTGATCAGATTAGTGCTTTTATAAGAACAGAGGCTGAACGCATTAAAAACACCGAGAAAGAGAAAAATGAAACCCTAAATAAGCTTAAAGTTGAAAAATTAGAAAAAAATAAATTACTTGATATCGAACAAAATGAGATATTAGAGCTAGAAAAAGAACAGGCACAAAAAGACCAGCTAAAAAGCGATCTTCTATCAAAAGAGAGGCAACTAAGAAGTTCTATTAAGGACAAAGAAAAGCAGACAAAAAAACTTGCTCAACAAATTCAGAAAATTATTTCTGCAGAGATAGCCGCCAAAAAAGATGTAGTTACAGGAAAAATTAATGAATTAACACCTTCCGAAAAGAAGTTGACATCTTCATTTACTTCTAACAAAGGAAAATTGCCATGGCCAACAAACAGGGGTGTGATATCAGAAACATTTGGAGTTCACAAGCATCCCGTACTTAAAAAAGTTAAAACAAAAAATAATGGCATTAATATTTTAACAGCCAAAAATAGTGACGCTCGATCTGTTTTCAATGGCAAAGTAGTTAGCATAACTAAAATATCAAATACAAACATTGCTGTGATTATTAAACATGGTGAGTTTTTTACAGTCTATTCAAATTTAGACAAAGTGTTTGTTAATAAAGGTGATGAAGTTGATACGAAAGAATTGATAGGGAGTATTCATACCAATTTAAAAGGTAGAACAGAATTACATTTTGAGATTTGGAAAGGAACTTCAATTCAAAACCCAGCATACTGGGTATCACAAAAATAGTTCCTGTAATTGTTCGTATTTATAAGTATTCACTAAGTTTTTGGCTTGTCATAAACGAAGTAAATTCATCCGACAGTTTCTCGATAAGGTTCTTTCTAATGCATTTATCAACAGGGCAAAAATGAGCATCAGGAGAGCATAATTTAATATTTGATTTTCCCTCAATAGATTCATATACGTCATAAAGTGTAACATCCTTTGGGTCAACCGAAATTATAAACCCACCTGTTGGCCCACGAAACGATGACAGTAAACCATCCTTTACAAGACGCTGAAGTACTTTTCCAATATGATGTTTTGAATTTCCAAGCTGCTTAGATAATTCGATAGCATTTATAGGCTTATCAGATTTTGCAATTAAAATCATGCTATGAAGTCCGATTGAAGCAGCATCAGAAAAATTAATAATATTTGCCATTTAATGTAAATTTTACCTGCAAATATACAAATTTGATCAATTTAAGCACTTAATATCCTAATTAGTAACATATTGATATCAAGGAGTATACGAAATATTATTTATTTTATATAATTTATCAGGAATAATTTGAATGATCTATCACACTCCTTAATTGATAATAACCCAGTTTAACTTTACTGAAGAGAAGTTCCTGTTTTATTTATTAAATTCGCTCATTATTCAAAAAAGATTTGGAAGAGTAAGAAAACCTCCAATAGATTTAAGCAGAGCAATAAAAATGTATTGCTGAGAATACTTTAGTTGAGTTATACTATTAAGACGTGTCAGAAGTAAGCGAAAAACAAAGCCCAAAGAAATACTACTCATTATTGGAGTTAACACGTAGTATTGAGTCCGTTATTAAGAAAACCTATACAAGTTCATATTGGGTAAAGGCTGAAATAGCTAAACTTAATTTCTATCCAAAAAGTGGTCACTGTTATCCTGACCTCGTTGAAAAGGAAAAGGGAGTTGTGCTTGCGCAGATACGGGCTACAATTTGGGCCGGACAATTTAACGACATTAACCATAAATTTGTAAGTATTACGAACGAACCATTATCAGATGGCATGACTGTTTTAGTGAGGACTACAATAAGTTTTCACGCAGTTTATGGATTGGGATTACATATTATTGACATAGAACCGTCGTTTACTCTTGGTGAGATGGCCAAAGAAAAGCTTCTTTCAATTGAGCGTCTCAAGAAAGAAAATATTTTCACAAAGAACAAACAATTACAACCCGCTTTGATAATGCAACGAATTGCTATTATATCAGTGGAAACTAGTAAAGGATATCATGACTTTACTAAAATAATTAGTGAAAATGCATGGGGCTACTGCTTTTTTCAAATGCTTTTCCCGGCAATTCTTCAGGGTAAAAGTGTTATTAACTCAATTACTCAACAACTAAACAGGATTAAGATAGCGCAAAAACATTTTGATGTAGTTGTAATCATCCGTGGTGGAGGTGGCGATATTGGCTTAAGTAGTTATGATAATTTTAAGCTAGCCAAAGCAGTAGCTCTATTTCCTCTGCCAATAATTACAGGTATAGGACACGCCACAAACGAAACTGTTGTTGAATTAGTGGCTTTTAAAAATAAAATAACACCTACCGATGTGGGCTATTATTTAATTCAAAAGTTTCATAATTTCTCTGTAAGAATACAAAATGCACAGAGTATTCTAATTAACAAATCCAAACAAATATCAAATAGCGAACGATTAAAGCTTGAAAATATTAGTTCAATTTTTAAAAATAATACAGATAATCTTATTTATCGTAACAGGCTTAATTTGGTAAAAAGTAGTTTTGATTTTCGTCATATTGCATTATCATATATCAAAATGAAGAAGATAAAATTTGAAGACATATTATTGAGGTTTTCACAAGAATCAAAACAATTAATTCTTCTACAGGAAAAGCAGCTGCATGAGTTTGAAAACCGTTTGACTACTTCTGTAAAAAATTTCACACGATCGAACAATATTCAAGTGTCAACACTGTCAGACAAACTCCATCTACTAGAACCAAAATATATATTGAAAAGAGGATATAGCATTACAACGCATAATGGAAAAATAGTAACTAATCCCAAAAGCCTTCAGGATAATGATATTGTGGAAACACAAACTTATAAAGGAAGGTTTAAAAGCAAAGTTCAATCAATAGAGAAATCTGGTAAATAACAAAATAATGAAGAAAGATATTCCATACACTGAAGCCATCGAAGAGCTTGAAAAAATTGTTTCAAGCATTGAAAATGAAGACATTAATGTTGATGACTTATCACGAAAAGTAAAACGTGCAGCAGAACTAATCAATATTTGTAAAGATAAACTGCACAATACAGAAGAGGAAGTTAATAGTATATTGAAAGAAATAAATAACTGAGGAACCTATAGTACCATTTCAGGAACTTCTCCCTCCACAATTAGAGGTGCTCCGGTTTTTTCTAAAATTTCTTCAACGGTTACTCCAGGTGCTCTTTCAATAAGCTTGAATCCTTTATCAGTTACATCAATTACTGCTAAATCGCTAACAATTTTTTTAACGCAATTTATGCCTGTTAAAGGCAGTTGACATTCTTTTATAAGCTTTGGATTTCCATTTCTATCAGTATGAGTAGTGGCAACAATAATGTTATCTGCGGCTGCAACTAAATCCATTGCACCACCCATCCCTTTTACCATTTTTCCAGGAATTTTCCATGAGGAAATATCTCCTTTATCAGTTACCTCAAAAGCTCCTAGTACAGTTAGGTCAACATGACCACCACGTATCATAGCAAAGCTAAGCGAAGAGTCGAAAAAGGAAGAGCCAGCTATAGTAGTAACCGTTTGTTTTCCGGCATTGATCAAATCAGGGTCTGCTTCACCTTTTTTTGGGAAGGGTCCAATACCTAATAACCCATTCTCGGACTGTAGTACGACTTCTATATTTTCGGGAACATAATTGGCAACCAAAGTAGGGATTCCGATGCCTAGATTTACGTAATAACCATCTTCTAATTCCTGAGCTATTCTTTTTGCTATTCCATTTTTATCGAGACTCATTTTATATATATTTTGATTTTTAATAAATATTGAAACTTAAGGACGCATTAGATAGTGGCCCTAATCTGTTTCATAATTAATCGCTAACGGTTTCAAACTCAATTCTTTTTTCATAATCAACTCCTTTGAATATCCTTTGAACAAATATCCCTGGAGTATGAATCTCATTTGGGTTAAGTTTACCCGTAGGAACTAATATTTCAACTTCGGCAATAGTAATTTTACCTGCCATAGCCATTGGCTGATTAAAATTGTTTGCTGTTTCTCTATAAATAAGGTTTCCCATTGCATCACCTTTCCATGCCTTGACGATTGCAAAATCGGCACTAAGGGCATGCTCAAGTAAGTGCATTTTACCATTGAATTCTCTGGACTCTTTACCTTCACCTACTTCGGTTCCGTAACCTGCAGGCACATAGAATGCCGGGATCCCTGCTCCGCCAGCTCTGAGGCGTTCGGCTAATGTACCTTGAGGAATCAGGTCTACTTCTAATTCTCCTGATAACATTTGACGTTCAAATTCTTTATTTTCACCCACATATGATGAGATCATTTTTTTGATTTGATGCTTCCTGAGTAATTTACCAAGCCCAAAACCATCTATGCCTGCATTATTCGAGATACAGATTAAATCTGTTAAACCCTCATCAACCAAAGCATTGATAGTATTCTCAGGGATACCACATAAACCAAAACCGCCAAGCATAAAGGTCTGCCCATTTTGCATCCCTTCAATAGCTTCTTTTGCATTTTTTACTACTTTATTCATTTGTTATTTTTTCAATATAAACCTTAATAGACGTTTTTAACAACCAATCAATCTGGAGATTACAATTCTTTGAATTTCTGAAGTACCTTCTCCAATTTGTAATAAACGTTGGTCACGATAGAACCTTTCGATATCGTAATCTTTCATTAAACCATAACCTCCATGAATTTGCACGGCCTCATCGGCAACTTGTTTGGCAATCTCGGAGCAATATAATTTCGACATTGCAGCTTCTTTGGTATACGGTTTCCCTTCATCTTTAAGCCAGCAAGCCTTATATAGTAAGTTTCGGGCAAGTTCAATTTTAAGCGCCATATCGGCTAGCTTAAAAGCATTTACCTGAAATTTTGAGATCGGCTTTCCAAATTGTTTACGCTCATTTGCATATGCAAGTGCCATCTCAAATGCACCTTGAGCTAATCCAAGTCCCATAGCCCCAATTGAGAGTCGGCCACCATCCAGCGTATGAAGCATTATGTGCGATCCTTCACCAACTTTACCTAGAATATTTTCCTTAGGAACCTTTACATTATCAAAAAATAATTCAGCAGTATCTGATGCTCTCCACATCATTTTTCCGTGCATTGGGACGCGTTTGAAACCGGGAGTGTCCTTCTCAACTATAATTGTTGTAAATATTTTTTTACCATTTTTTTCACCGGACACAGCCTGAACTGTACACCCCATTGATATATCAACAGATGCGTTTGTTATAAAGATCTTCGAGCCATTAATGATCCAAGTGTCACCATCAAGTTCCGCTGTTGTTTTACTTCCTCTTGAGTCGGAACCAGCACCTGCTTCAGTTAGACCAAAACTCCAAAGAGCATTGCCGGTACATAACTGAGGCAGGTATTTCATTTTCTGCTTTTCGGAACCATAATCGATTAATGGACCTATCCCCAGAGAGTTATGCGCAGCAAGTGTTGCAGCTTGTGATCCATCAACCCGGGCAATCTCCTCAACAGCTATTATATATGATAATGTATCAAGCCCCTGTCCGCCATATTGCTCGGGAATATTTATGCCAAACAATCCAATTTCACCTATTTTTTTTGTCAGATCATGTGAGAATTCAGCTTTTTCATCTAGTTCTTTTGCTACTGGTTTAATTTCACGTTCGGCAAAATCGCGTACTGTTTCTCGGATTAATTGCTGTTCTTCGGTTAATTCAAAATTCATTATTTACTGTATTATATTTTTTAAGTTGTCCAGATTTTTTTGAACTCGCAAGTT
>NYYH01000101.1 GCA_002686705.1 Bacteroidota bacterium | reverse complement strand
CAGATAAATTAATGAAATATTACGGTCTTGAAAGTTTAAATATTATTGAAGCAGCCAAGAAAGCTATTTCCAGAAAATAAAGGTATCTTCGCCTTACAATATCATCATTAAATATCCCAGTTGGTTCAAAAAAAAACAATAGCAGTTATTGTAATTATTTGTGCTATGCTAATAAATTCACTGGCATATTCTCAAGTCAACAAGAACAACTGTGATACAGTTAAGATAGTAGCTCCCGCTTACCTGGTTTTAGATGATACTTCCATTAAAGTGTATCATGATAGTACTGCAATTATATGCAATCGGTATATTGTTATAACGAAAAAAAATGGCTATTCACTTTATTCCAAACTTGTTGGAGAATCACAAAAAAGTAACCTTATCGATAAGTTTTTTCAGATGTTAATTGCCTCTAGCACACAAGACACAATGTTAGTTAAAAACGATTTGATTAAAGCTGAAGATGCTTACAACCAGTACTCAGGAAAGATTATAAGGAACATAAGGATTCAGGTTCTGAAACCAATAGGACCGACTATAAGTGATACCAATCTACCCGTTTTCACACGAATGGGTAACGCAATAAATAAGTCTCATTTCAGCACTAATAAAAACGTACTAGAACGCAAATTACTATTTCATGTAAACGACACAGTAAACCCTTTAGAAATGGTTGAAAACACCAGAAAGCTAGCAGTATTACCTTATTTACAGGATGCTACAATTATTCTTACTAACGCTAAAGGTGATTCTGTTGATGTACTTGTTCTGGCAAAAGACAAATTTCCTTGGATGCCAGGTTTAGATATTTATGACATTAATCGGATGACAATGCATTTGAAAAATGTTAACATTTTTGGGTTAGGCCAATCTTTAGGTGCAGGTATAACTATCGACACAAAAAGTAAACCTGCATTTTATCTATCTGATATAAATTATTATATCGACAATATGTACAAACAAATCGATGGTGGCATTAATTTTCATGTATCAGAGAATGAAAAAGCATATCAATTGTTGCTCAACAGGGAGTTAATACCACTAAGCATTCGACTTGCAGGAGGGCTAAATATCGCTCAAATTGAAGAAAACATAGTAATTGACCCTACCGATGTTGACCGAAGCGCATGGTTTTTTAAATACAGGTATTTTGAGTTGTGGTCATCATATCTTTTCTATGATGATTTAAAAGATCGGAAGCTATTTACTGAAAATACTTATTTTATTCCTGCTATTGCTCTCTACAAAAGAGACTATTTGTACCGCCCTTTTGTATCAGTAGATAGTAATAGCATGTTTAATAATTACACTAATCTGCTAGGCAATTTTGCGTTTGTCAAACAAAATTATTATCGTTCCAATTACGTAAGAGACTTTGGAAAAGCTGAGTACATCCCTTATGGATTTCAGGCTACAATTACAGGTGGGTATTCTTGGGCTGAATTCATGAATAAACCATACTTAGGTTTTGGGCTAATTGCAACTAAGCACTTTGAAAACTTCGGATATGTTTTTGCAGGCTTTGATATCGGTTCACATTTTTCTAGTACATTAGAACAGGGAGCCATTAATATCAGTCTCTCCTACCTCACAAGCGTACTTAAAAAAGGAAGATATCGCTATCGTTTGCTTACAAATATAAATTATACAGATGGTTTTAACCGTTTTACCAACGATTTGATTTATTTGGGTGAAAAATATGGATTCATTGGCATGAACGACAAAGCATGGTTCGGTGCACAGCGCATGTTCGTTGAAATGGTTGGCATATCTTACACGCCTTGGTACTTTCTTGGGTTTCGATTTGCAATGTATGGTTTTTGTAGTGCAGGATTGCTTGGTAGTGATAGTCATACTGTTTTTCGCAATCAATTACTAAGTTCGGTTGGTGTAGGTGTTTATGTTAAGAACGATTTCTTAGCTTTTAACTCGTTTCAAGTTCGAGTAGCTTACTTTCCTATAACTCCGAATGGTATCTCACATTTTGGTATTTCGTTCTCAACATTAGATATAATTGATCAACTCAACTTCCTTAAAACAAAACCACATATTGTTGAGTATAGATAGGATTGTAATTACACCTTGTGAAAAGGTGGTCTTTGTACGACTGCTTTAACAAGCTTATTTCTTACCTTAATGAATATCTCAGAACCATCTTTCCAATAAGGTTTCGTAATATAAGCCATACCAATACCTTTCTTTATCATTGGTGACATAGTACCTGATGTAACTTCTCCAATTATATTACCATCAGCATCAGTTACTTCATAATGCTGTCGTGGGATAGCACGATCTACCATTACAAATCCCTTCAACCGTTGTGGAACACCAACCTCTTTTTGAGAAGCAAACAATTCTCTATCAATAAAATTATTATCCTCTGTAAATTTTGTTATCCAACCCAACCCGGCAGCTATAGGTGACGTTCTATCGTTAATGTCATTACCATACAGACAAAAACCAGATTCGAGACGTAATGTATCACGTGCACCGAGCCCAATTGGTTTAATACCAAACTCCTGCCCTGCTTCCAATACAGCTTTGTAAATTTTCTCTACATCTCCATTTTGCATATATATTTCGCATCCACCAGAACCTGTGTACCCAGTTGTTGAAAAAATGACATCGTTTACACCTGCAAATTCTAGTACCTTAAAAGTATAATATTCCATATCGATGACGGATTCATCAGTTAACTTCTGCATTACCTTAAGTGCAAGAGGCCCCTGAACTGCTAACTGACTTATCTTATTTGAAGCATTTGTCAAAACAGCATTGCAATCATTATGACTACTAATGTGCTTCCAGTCTTTTTCAATATTTGAAGCGTTAACCACTAATAAGTATTTCTCTTCACTAAATCTATAAACAAGCAAATCATCAACAATTCCTCCCTGTCCGTTAGGAAAACAACTATACTGAACCCTTCCATCACTAAGTGCGTTAACATCGTTAGTTGTTACCTTTTGAACAAGTGCTTTAGCATTTGGTCCTTCCACCCAAAACTCACCCATATGTGAAACATCAAAGACCCCAAGTTTTGTCCTTACTGTCTCGTGTTCAATAACTATACCTTCAAACTGAACAGGCATATCAAAGCCAACAAATTCAACCATTCTAGCGCCCATATCATGATGCATATTATTTAAAGCTGTCTTTATCATTTATAAAGGTTTTAAAAGCCGCGAAATTAATGAAAAAGAAATTATAATACTCATGCGATAGCTAAATCAGTTAACACAAAAAAAGTTCATTTGCGATTTGTATATTTCAACTAACCTACATACTTTTACCGGCTTGATAAATTTTTTACGCAACCAAAAATTATTAACTATGAAACGAATATTAATATTAGTAACAGCAATAAGTTTTATGCTACTTACTCAGAAATGTCAATAACATAATACAAAAATTGTTTATCCTAAGGCAAATAAAACTGATAGTGTCGATGTATATTTCGGACACGAAGTGTCTGATCCCTATAGATGGATGGAAGACGACAACTCAGAAGAAACTGCCAAATGGTTAGAAGCCGAAAACAAAATTACTAACAAATATCTTGCAGATATTCCATTTAGAGGACAGCTTAAGGAGCGATTAACCCATATTTGGAATTACCCTAAATATGGAGTTCCTTTTAATAAAGGTGATAATTACTTTTTCTTTAAGAATAATGGGATTCAAAATCAGAGCGTACTTTATATTCAAGCCAGTCTTGCTGATGAGCCAAAAGTATTGCTTGACCCTAATACCTTATCCGAGGATGGAACTGTTGCATTATCATCATTAAGTATTTCAAGAAACGGCGAACTACTTGCTTATGGAATTTCACGCGGAGGTTCTGATTGGAGTGAGATTTACGTCATGAATATAGAAACAGGTGAAATTTTAAAAGATCATATAAACTGGGTTAAATTCTCAGGAATTAGCTGGAAAGGTGAAGGATTCTTTTATTCAGCATATGATGAACCACAAGAAGGGGATGAACTTTCAGGTCAAAACCGCTTTCACAAGGTTTACTACCATATTCTTGGGACCCCTCAAAAACAAGATTTGCTAATTTTTGAAGATAAGGAAAATCCATTAAGGAATTTTTATGGCTACTTAACAGAGGATGAGAGATTTTTAATCGTTGCCGAAACTGAAAGCACAAGTGGTAATGCATTGTATGCAGCAAAACTTAAGGAGTTAACAGATATTAATTTCACTAAAATTGCAGAAGGATTTGATTATGAATATCAGATAATTGATAATATTAATGACGATTTGCTAATGTTAACAAACCATGAAGCACCTAATCAGAAACTAGTGCTTACTCTTTATAATAATGATGATCCTGCAAATTGGAAAGTCCTTATTCCTGAAAAGGAAACTGTTCTTAATAATGCATCGTTAGTTGGTGAAATGCTATTTACACAATATTTAAAAGACGCAAGTAGTAAAGCTTATTTTTACAATCTCGACGGGACATTTGTAAGAGAGTTGGAACTACCTGCAATAGGAACATTATCAGGCTTTAATGGTGAAAAAAATAAAAACACAGCCTTTTACGGTTTTACATCATTTACATTCCCTTCTAGTGTTTACAAGTATGATGTAACGGCAGGAGTTTCAGAAGTGATGCATAAATCGGAAGTTGACTTTGAACCAGAAAATTATGTTACAAACCAGGTATTCTACGAAAGTAAGGACGGCACCAAAATACCTATGTTTATTGTTCATAAAAAGGGAATAAAAATGGATGGTAACAATCCAACCATGCTTTACGCATATGGCGGGTTTAACATTAGTCTTACACCAAGTTTCAGTATTAGCCGGTCTGTTTTTATTGAACAGGGTGGAATTTATGTGATGGCAAATTTAAGAGGTGGTGGTGAATACGGTGAGAAATGGCATGAAGCAGGAACTCTGTTACAAAAGCAAAATGTTTTCGATGATTTTGTTTATGCAGCAAAATATCTCATCAAAAATAATTACACTTCATCTGATAAACTTGCAATAATTGGTGGATCAAATGGAGGGTTACTTGTGGGAGCTTGTATGACTCAACAACCTGAATTATTTCAAGTTGCTATTCCAATTGTTGGTGTCATGGATATGCTTCGTTACCATAATTTTACTATTGGCTGGGCCTGGGCTGCAGATTATGGGCGTAGCGATGATAACGAAGAAATGTTTAAATATCTACATGGTTATTCTCCATTACACAATATAAAGAAAGGAGTTGACTACCCTGCTACACTTGCAATAACAGCTGATCATGATGACCGAGTTGTACCTGCACACACCTTTAAGTTTATGGCTACTCTTCAAGAAGCTAATGGTGGGAAAAATCCTATTTTAGTCAGAATCGAAACTAAAGCTGGTCATGGTGCTGGCAAACCCACTGACAAACAAATTAGTGAAGCTGCTGATATGTATGGCTTTATGATGTATAACCTTGGAATGAAACCTGAGTTTTAGAGGAATTATTAATTAATAATAGAATGCATAAATGCTTAAATGATGGAATGATAGAATGTCAACATTTAAGCATTTATTCCTTGAACCTGAAACTTAACAATTTGTTAATATTGTAATCATCCATCCAATTATTAGTTTGTATAATCTTGCAAGATATATTTAAACTAATAAAAATTGGAAACTGTATATCTAGTAATTGTTGTTGTATTATTCTTATTAGCTGCTTCAGACTTAATTGTAGGTGTAAGTAACGATGCTGTTAACTTCTTAAATTCGGCAGTTGGATCAAAAGTTGCTTCTTTCAAAGTAATAATGCTTGTTGCTGCAATCGGAATATTGATTGGAGCAGTCTTCTCAAGTGGCATGATGGAAGTAGCTAGAAAGGGTATTTTTAATCCCGGGCAGTTCTATTTCAGCGAGATAATGATAATTTTCATGGCTGTAATGGTAACGGATGTTCTTTTGCTGGATGCATATAATACTTGGGGATTACCTACGTCAACAACCGTTTCTATTGTTTTTGAGTTATTGGGTGCAGCTGTAGGTATGGCTTCTATCAAGCTATTGATTAGCGATGGTGGTATGACTATTGGCCAGTTTATTAACTCTTCAAAAGCTCTTGCAATTATTTCAGGTATTCTCCTGTCAGTTGGTGTTGCATTTTCAGTTGGGGCAATAATTCAGTATTTAACCAGGATAGCGTTCTCATTTAATTTTAAAAAACGTATTAAATATATTGGAGCAATTTGGGGTGGAATAGCATTTACTGCACTAACTTATTTTATCCTTATAAAAGGTGCCAAGGGTGCTTCTTTTATGTCAGTAGATGCTAAAGAATGGATAAAAGAAAATAGTCTTATTATTATTTTTTATAGCTTAATTGGCTGGACGATTTTACTTCAATTGCTATATTGGATTTTCCGAATAAATATATTAAAGATTATTGTATTAGTTGGTACGTTTTCGCTTGCCATGGCATTTGCAGGAAACGATTTGGTAAACTTTATTGGTGTACCTATTGCAGGTTTTAATTCATGGGAGATATTCCAAAACTCGCAGGGTGCGGCTCCTGATGGATTTTTAATGACCGCTTTGGGAGGTAAAGTACCTACGCCAGAAATATTTTTATTGTTAGCTGGAGGAATAATGGTACTTACACTTTACTTATCAAAAAAAGCAAGATCAGTGCTTAAAACATCTATTGACCTTAGCCGACAAGATGAAGGTGAAGAAAGGTTTAAAGCAACATGGATTTCCAAAGCACTTGTACGCTCCTCCTTGCATGCCTCAAACAACATAAAACGGGCACTTCCGGGTTCATTCGTTGGGATAATTGAAAAGCAGTTCGAGCCTATAAAAGAAAAAAAGATAGAGAAGGACCCACCTGCATTCGACCTTATAAGAGCATCAGTAAACCTTACCGTTGCCAGTGTACTCATTGCTTTTGGTACATCTTTAAAATTACCTCTTTCAACTACATATGTCACATTTATGGTCGCGATGGGTACATCTCTTGCTGATAATGCTTGGGGCAGAGAAAGTGCTGTCTACCGTATTTCAGGAGTAATCGCAGTTATTGGTGGTTGGTTTTTAACAGCGATTAGTGCCTTCACTGTAGCATTTATAATGGTTTATATATTTAACTATGGTGGATTGTATAGTATTTTTGGCATGGTAATTATAGTTGGTTATATTCTCTATCGTTCACATATTTACCACAAGAAAACAACAGAAGAAAGTGATGAGGACGCACAAGATGTGCATACTCTGTCAGAAGAAAATATTGCTGATAAATCGATAAGGACCATTACCAAGAATCTTAAAAAAATAATTGCAGCTTATAGTGCAACAATTGAAGGATTAGAACATGAAAATATAAAAGAACTGAAAAAAATAAAACGCGAACTAGATTCTACAACCACAAAAACAAAATACCTTAAGGATAATATTAATGTTATTGTTGATAAACTCCGAGAAGGGTCAGAAGATACCGCATATTACTTTGTTCAGGTACTCGACTTTATGCGTGAAATGTTACATTCAATGACATTTATTAACAATCCCGTATTTGAGCACGTTGATAACAACCACAAACCACTTACAAAAGAGCAGATTGATGAATTAAAACAGATTAACATAATGTTAACACAATTAATCTCAAAGATTGCATCCAGCATTGAATCAGGAGATTATAGTACACAAAATGAAATTCAATCTCTCCTTGTAAGACTAATTGAACAAATTGAAGTTGATAATAAAAAACAGATTAAGCGTATTAAGAACGCTGTTGTTGGTACAAAGAACAGTATTTTGTTTATGAATATTATAAATGAGAGTAAGCACCTGGCATTGCATGGTGTAAATCTATACAAGTCGCAACGGGATTTTGTTGACTACAAAAACATTAAATGATTTTCCAGAGATTAAGAATCATAAGCGGAGGGCAGTCAGGTGTTGATCGGGCTGCCCTTGATTTTGCTCTAAGCTATGGAATACAATGTGGTGGATGGTGCCCTACTGGAAGGTTAGCGGAGGACGGGATTATACCGGATAAATATCCTTTAAAAGAGTCTATAACCTCAAATTATGAAGAAAGGTCGAAGCTAAATGTTAGGGATAGTGATGGTACAATTATCATTTATGAAAATGAGATGGACAAAGGCACAAAGTTGACTCTTGATATTGCAACTGGTATGAGTAAACCATTGATGACAATAAATCTTCATGATGAACAAACTTATGTAGAAGGGCAGATTAGAGAATGGTTATCGAAATATAAAATATCAGTGTTAAATGTTGCAGGGCCACGAGAAAGTTCAAGTCCGGGAATTTATCGACTAACTACTAAATTTCTTGAGAAACTGCAAATAGAGAATTAGTAATTTGTTAGCTATTTTCTAATTAAATCGCATTTATATTTAACAATTTATGTATTTCCTTTTTTTGAAGAAACAAATCTGAACTTCCCATTTATATCTCTCCTCAACACAATATCCGAATAATTGCATCTTTTTAATAGTGAAACCACTTCGTCCCCCATCCCTTCATTTATTTCAAAATATAATCTACCTCCTAGCACTAGATTCTTTTCACAGAATTGTAATATAGACAAATAGTATTCCAAAGGATTTTCATCTGTCACAAATAATGCGCTCGAAGGCTCATAATCAATTACATTGGGATGCATCTTTTTTTTGTCCTCAAGAGTAACATAAGGAGGATTACTAATAACAATATCGAACATAACTTTCTCTCCGTTTCTATCCAGTAATGGTTCTTCATTATTTAATATGTCGTGAATATGAAACAATATATGTTGATTATTTAATTCAGCATTTTTTCGAGCAATATTTATTGCATTTTCACATATATCAGAAGCATGAATATTTGCCCTCTTTAGGAGACTTGACAATCCAATGGCAATACATCCACTACCAGTTCCTGTGTCAAGTACAATCAAATCCATGCTGGTTTCGAGGTCTGTAACCAATTGTACCAACTCCTCTGTTTCGGGCCGCGGTATCAAAACAGCAGAGTTAACTTTTATCTTTAGTCCGTGAAACTCAACAACGCCTGTAATATATTGTACAGGTTTGTATTGCTTAAGCTCTTTATAAGCCTTGTGAAGCTTAAGTATCTCTGATTCACTAAGGCGATGGTTGGAATTTATGATTAATTCATTACGACTTATCTCAAAAAAATGTTCAATTAAGATTGTCAATAGCTGCTCAGCTTCTTTTTCATCATAATAATTTAATAGGTCATTAAGATATTTCTTTTTCAATTCCGCCAATAAATTATTCCTTATCTCCATATTTGCAAAGTAATGAAATTCTTTTGCGTCTGGATTTCTAAATTCACTATTTTAACTAATAATTGGATTTATTCTTAGCATAGATGCATCCAAGAAACAATTTCAACAAGATAGACATCATCCTATAATGATTATATTATATATATTTGATATCAGATTCTATATATATTTATCGAGTTCACTAATTCTTGAATATGAACAATAATCCAAGCCATCGCCGACACATTTCAATACAATCTAAGTTATTGATATCTATATTAGTAACTGCAGTACTAATTTTTATAGCTACATTGGGTTATATAATTACAAATACGAATTATAATGCGATAGAGGATGCCGAAAAATTTGTGAATGCAACTGCACAGCAATATGCGAATCAAGTAAAAGCAGAATTAGATAACGATATAGCAACATGTCGTTCACTGACAAATGCCTTTAGTGGATTTAAAGATATTGACAAAGAACAATGGGTGGTGATTTATAATTAAATAATGGAAGATATCCTCATTAAAAATCCGCAATTTTATTCTGTTTGGACTAGTTGGGAATTGAATGCCATCGATCCAAATTTTAATGAAGAAAACGGAAGGGAGAGATACACATACTACAGAGAAGGAGACGAACTACTCTATCAAGCCGAAATACTTGAAGTTGGAGAATTAAACCTTGGAGGTATTTATTACGACATTAAAAATAACCCGAGAGAAGTATTGACTGAACCTTATCTTTATTCATATACTGACCAACAGGAAAACCAAATACTGGAATCTAGTATTGCTATACCTCTCATGGATAATGGCGTATTTATTGGACTTACTGGATCAGATGTTGAACTTGACAGGTTCCATGATATAGTTGAAAATATTAATCCTTTCAAAGGAAGTTATGCGAGTATGATCTCTGCAAAAGGTGTAATTATTTCACACCCTGATAGCACTCTTGAAAACACATCAATATACGATACCGAATTTAGCAAATTTGCTAATCTCGACATTGAGGGAATGGTTAATTCTGGAAAAGCATTTTCTTTCACAGAAACAACGGATGGAACAAATAAATTATTTATTTCATTTGCACCATTTAAACCGGGTGTATCATCTGATACCTGGTATATTATTATAATAGTTCCATCTGATGTGATATTACAAAAAGCAGATAGAACCTTTACAATATCAGTATTAGTAGGATTTGTTGGTATCCTCCTTTTGGCACTTCTAATTTGGTTTATTGCTAGAAGAATTTCTAAACCACTTATTAAAACTACAAAGATTCTTAATCAATTGTCAACTGGAGATATTGAGAACATTGATGTATTTGAAATTAAAACACATGACGAGTTATCTGAAATGGCTCTTGCTTTGAAAAAACTTTCCCATTCTCTAAAAGTAAACGCTGAATTTGCATTAAATATAGGTAAAGGTAAACTAGATGAAAAATACAATCCACTTAGTGATAGTGATGTACTTGGGAATGCTTTGTTGCAAATGAGAAAAAATTTGTTGGAACTAAGAAATACAAATGAAAGAAATCAATGGATGCAAACTTCCATCGTAAGAATAAGTGAGTTATTACAAGGAGAAAAGACAATAACTGATCTCGGCAATCAACTCTTAATTTCACTTGCAGCAATACTTGATATTCAAATTGCAACAATTTTTTCTAATAATAACGAAGTACTGGAATTAACAAGTTCTTACTCATCTAATCTCGATAAATCAAATGCACCCAAGTTCAAAGTTGGACAAGGATTAATTGGGCAAGCTGCTTTTGAGCAGAAGATGCTGATTTTTAATGATGTACCTGATGATTACCTGACTATAAAATCGGGATTAGGCAAGGTAACTCCAACTATTATTGTTGTTATGCCTTTAGTTTATCAAAAAAAGGTGATTGCTGTTATTGAAATAGGCAGCACTAAAGAAATAACACGAATAAAACTTGACTTCTTATCACAAATTTCGGAAAATATTGCCCTTGCATTTAACTCCATAAATACGCGAACAGAGATGAAAGTAATGCTAACAAAAACTCAATCTCAGGCCGAAGAATTAAAAGTTCAACAGGAAGAACTCTTGCAAACCAATAATGAGTTAGAAGAGCAAACAAATGCCTTAAAAGTATCTGAAGAAGAGCTTCAGACACAGCAAGAAGAATTGAGAGTTACTAACGAAGAACTCGAGGAAAAAATAAAATTCCTTGAGCAACAAAAGCTTGACATCAGCAATAAGAATCTTGAATTGGAGAATGCAGGAGAAGAATTAAAACAAAAGGCAAAAGAAATAGAGGTTGCAAGTAAATATAAATCTGAATTTCTTGCAAACATGTCACATGAGCTTCGAACACCTTTAAACAGCTTACTGATTTTGTCTGGAAGTTTATCTCAAAATAAGGATAAAAACCTGACTGACGAGCAAGTTGAATCAGCAGAGATAATTTATAAGAGCGGGAATGATTTATTAACCATGATCAATGATATCCTTGATTTATCGAAAATTGAATCCGGTAAAATGGCTATGAACATAGAGAAGGTTAAGATTGAAAGCATAAGCGAAAATATCCGCGATTATTTTAAACATGGCACAAGTCAGAAAAATATCGATTTTAAAATATTGATTGATAATAATGTACCAGCTGTGATTTCAACTGACCAGCAAAAGACAGAACAGATAGTGAAGAATTTCATGTCTAATGCACTGAAATTCACATCAAAAGGCAGTATCACTCTAAAGTTCCACACTTCTCAAGATAAAAACAACAATCCACAAAATACGATCTGTATATCTGTTATTGATACAGGAATCGGTATCCCTGAAAATAAACAACTCGAAATCTTTGAAGCCTTTCAACAAGCAGATGGTAGTATTTCCAGGAAATTTGGAGGTACCGGATTAGGACTCTCAATTTCTCGTGAACTTGCCAAACTACTAGGAGGTAAAATTCATCTTAAAAGTAAACATGGAGAAGGATCAACTTTCACATTGTCCATACCTGTAAACTGGGAAGAAATAAAGGTTGACACTAAACCAAAACCACTTTCTAAAAAAGAAAAAGCTGAAAAAAAGGATCTTCTCAAGTCCTTATTTCTGGCTACAATGTCACATGAGATTCGAACACCTATGAATGGAATAATAGGAGTTTCGGAACTACTAAAGCAAACACCATTAACCCAAGATCAGTTCGACTTAGTTAATATTATGTCGATTTCTGGCAATAACCTCCTTGTAATAATTAATGATATATTAGATATATCAAAAATTGAAGCCGGGCAAATAAAATTAGAAAACCGCAGTTTTGATTTACACAATGTTGCGAAAGAAATAATATCAATGCTTGATCTAAAGTCAAAAGATCAAAACAACAAATTAGTACTTAATATTGATAAGCAAGTACCTCAATATGTAATGGGTGATTCAATGAGACTGAAGCAGATCCTTCTCAACGTTACTAATAATGCTGTAAAATTTACCAAAAACGGAAAAGTCGAGGTTATAATTTCATATATCGGCAAACAAAATAGTAAGCATAAAATCGGATTTAAAGTAATTGATACAGGCATTGGTATTCATAAAAAAGAGCTAAGCAAACTCTTCAAGCAGTTCAGTCAGCTAAATCAAACTACACAGCGAGAATATGGAGGGACAGGCTTAGGATTAGCAATTTCAAAAAGCCTTGTTGAATTAATGAATGGGAATATTGGCGTTATCAGCAAACCTAAAGTAGGATCCACTTTTTGGTTTGATGTATTACTTGGTAACTCATTGAAGGTTCCTGATAAAAATCTGGAAAAAGTAGATTCTCAGAAAAATGATAGTATTTCATTTAATGTTCTGTTAGTTGAAGATAACCTAATTAACCAAAAAATAGCTCTTGGAATAATTAAACAACTAGGTCATAATGTTACTATCGCAGATAATGGTAAAATTGCGGTTGATATGTATATGAAAAACCCTTATGATGTTGTGCTTATGGATATTCAAATGCCTGTAATGGATGGCTTTCTGGCAACAAAGATGATTAGGGAATGGGAAAAAGATAATAAAAAAGAGCCTATTCGTATAATTGCTTTAACAGCAAATGCACTAAAAGAAGATAAAGAAAAAGCTTCGATGTTGGTATGAATGATTTTCTTACAAAACCTTTCAAAATTGAGGATATGAAAAATTGCCTATCATATTGAAATATTATTTTTCACTATTATCAAACCCTGTCTTGCTATACATTCTCGCATAATTATTTTCCATAGTTTTTTGATGACAGTTGAAAGTTATAAACCTTCAACCAGCTATTAATTCCTCTAGTTTTGTTTTAGACAAAAAACTTGGTTTGTTTTAATAGGATATTTTGATCAATCGAACCATTGTTAGTTTTACTCAGCTCTTCTAATAGGGAAATTCAAAATTAGTGTATTTTAGCGCTCAATTAATCAAAACTAAATAACATCATCATGGTTTTAATTGCGAAGATTAAAAGTCTTACTATAACTTTTACCTTGCTATTCTCTTTATCTTTCACAGTTTTGCTGTATGCACAGGATGATAATTATAAGGGAAAAGAAGCTAGTTTATCTACAACAGAATTATCAGCCAAAGCTGAGACTACGGATTTTAAAAACAATATTAGTGCGAAAATCTTTATTGATGAGAAAAACTCATATTTTGCTGTTGACGTTAGAAAACTTTTATCAACATATGAAGAAATTAGAATATTGGAGCTAAGCTTTTCAAACAATAATCTTGTTAATATTGGTTCTGATAAGAATACTGGATTCTACTTCTTTTTGGTGAATAATACCCTAAATATATCTGAAGAAGATGTAAATAACCTATTTAACGATTTTCTAGTTCAAACAAAAACTGAATTACTGGAATTGAACGAAGAACAATTAAGACTTTGGTTAATCCAGCACGACAAATATTCTAAAAAATAGTTACGTATCGGCAAAATCTCTACGATGAAAAAATTATCAATTCTAATAATACTACTAATTTCATTTGTTGGCAGCACATATAGTCAAGCTGCGATGTGCGAAATTTCCGATCCATTCTGCACCAGTAATATTTACACATTTCCAGCTGGTGTAAATTCAGGAACAGCACAATCAGGTCCCTATTACGGATGTTTACTAACACAGCCTAATCCTGCATGGTATCATATGAAGATTGCAGTAGCAGGAAATATAAATATCCATATGTATAGTACTCCTGCATATGATATCGACTTTATTTGCTGGGGACCATTTACCGATCCCTACGATCCATGTACATCTTCGCTTACGGCTAATATGGTTGAGGATTGTAGCTATTCAACAAGTTGGTCGGAGTACTGTAATATACAAAATGGCCAGGTTGGTGAATATTATATATTGCTAATTACAAACTATTCAAATCAACCATGCAACATTACATTCGAAAAAGTGTCTGGAACAGGTGAAACTGATTGCACTATAGTACCACCTCCGATTTCCAACAATGGTCCTTTATGTGTTCACGACAACTTACTATTAACTGCCGATTTTGTAAATAATGCTACTTATTTTTGGACAGGTCCAGCGGGTTTCACATCAACACTACAAAACCCAATGATTATGGATGTAGGTCTTGAAAACGCAGGTGTTTACCAACTTGTTATTACTGTTAGTGGCAGCCCTAGTGACCCAGTTGAGACTACAGTTGTTATAAACGCACTTCCTGATCCTGAATTCGACTTCAATGATGCTTGTTTTGGAGATACTACTTTCTTTTTTGACCAATCAACGGTTGATCCAACTACTTCATCAATAACTACATGGAACTGGGAATTTGGAGATGGGCAACAGGGCGTTGGACCTGATCAAGAGCATATTTATGGTGATGTAGGTGATTATGATGTTACGTTAACAACATACACCGGATTCATGCAATGCGAAAGATCTATTACCAAATCTGTTACTGTTTTTAGTGCAGCTTCGGTTAACGCAGGTGAGGATATAACAATACCAAATGGCTGGACAACACAGCTTGATGGAGATGTTAGTGGGGGGTCTGGCGATTATGACCTACTTTGGGTTCCTGAAAATTTATTAGAGGATCCAACAATTGTCGATCCAACAACTGTTTCGCTTGGTGCAACCGAGGTGTTTAAATTAAATGTTACAGATGCAAGTTCTGGTTGTACAAGTGCAGATAGCATGACAGTAATTGTTACAGGAGGTGCACTCGCTGTAACAGCAACTGCTAATCCAATGGTAATTTGTCAAGACGATATAGTTAATCTAAATGCATTGCCTTCAGGCGGTTCAGGTAATAATGAATATACCTGGACTTCCGATCCTGCTGGGTTTACAGCAAGTATTAAAGAGCCATCGGATTTTCCTCAAGTTACAACTACATATATTGTTTCTGTATTTGATGGGCAAAATACTGTCCAATCTTCTGTAACCGTTGAAGTTAAACCTAGACCCATTGGGAACGCAGGAGATGACATTACCATTACAGTAGGAACATCAACAACAATTAATGGCTCATCTGTTAGCAGTGGTTCAGGTGTTTATGAATATTTATGGACACCTGTAAACTCACTTGTTGATCCAACATTATTACACGCACAAACAGTTGTCCTCGATGAAAGCACCGAGTTTTTCTTAACAGTTAATGATGCTAATGGATGTTCAAGTATACCAGATAACATGTTCGTATTATTGGGTGGTGATCAATTAAGCGCATATCCAACCTCTTCAGCTCCAAACAATGTTATTTGTCAGGGTGAAAGTATAAACCTATTCCCCAACGCAACGGGTGGTGGTGGAAGTTATACTTATTTATGGTCGGATGTAACAGGTTTTTCATCTACATTGGAATCTCCTGTTGTCAGTCCATGGCAAACAACTACCTACACAATTGAAGTAGATGATACATTTAAAATAGTAATTGCAGAAATAACAATCGTTGTTAATCATACGCCTGTTGTTGATTTAATTCCACCTGACGTTACAATTTGGGCAGAAGATACTATTAAGGTTTGTGTTAGAGATTCAGTACTACTGGATGCAGGAGACCCGCTTAATCCTCCTTTAATGAATTATCTTTGGTCAAATGCAGCTACTTCACAAACAGTTATCGGTTCAACAAATGGAAACTGGGTGGCTTTCGAGACATACTGGGTATCTGCTGAAAATCCTGTAACTTATTGTATGGGAAGAGATACTCTTATTGTATTTTTCGATTTTGAAGAATGCAGTATTGGTGTGGAAGAAAATAACAATTTATCTAATTTTATATCCGTCATTCCAAACCCTGCAACAGATAATGCGCAGATAACCGTAAAGGGTTTAACAGGAAATATAAGTATTTCATTTTCTGATATTCAGGGAAAAATAATTTGGCAGAAAAATGACTTGACTATTTCAAACGGATTATTAGAAGAAAAATTCTCGTTAAAACAACTTCCTAAAGGAATATACGTTGTTAATGTTGTGCATAAACTTGGCGTTTATAATACCAAACTTATTAAACAATATTAGTTTGTTTTTGTAAAAAAATATTGATCAATTATACAGAAATTACCGAATGAAAACTAAATACTGCTTACTACAGTTAACATATTTTATTGTTGCTTTTCTTATTTCTTCACCTTATTTGTTTGCACAGGAAAATAATTGTAATTATAAAAAACCACATCAGGCCGACCAATGGATATTTGGAAAGAAGGCAAGAGTTGATTTCACACAGTACCCTCTGATTGTATCTCCAACAAACATTAATTACAACACTCCATATGGTGTATCCTCAATTTCTGATGAAAGTGGAAATTTGTTGTTCTTCTCGAATGGCTTAAATGTCTGGAATCAAGGTTTATTTAAAATGGACAATGGAAGCGGCCTTAACGGTAATAATTTTGCAAGTCAGTCGTCAATAATTATTCCAAATCCTGGAAATAGTAAACAGTATTTTATTTTTACAACCGACATGTTTATAAGTCCAATATATGTTGACGGTGTTAACTATTCTGTTGTTGATTTTACAAATAGTGGATATGGTACTGTAACTAGCAAGAATAATCTACTATTTAATGAAAATTCCCAGAAAATAAGCGCCGTTAAACATGAAAATGGAAGTAATTATTGGGTTATTTTTCATGGCTTTGGACCAGGCAAAGGAAAAAATTTCTATTCATACCTTATTGACACAACCGGTGTTGTGACTACACCTGTGGTAAGTGAGACAGGAACTATTCACACAGGTGATGTTAATAATCAGCGTGGTTACATGAAAGCTTCCTCAGATGGCACCAAAATAGGACTTGTACTTCCTGCTGATGGTATTATTGAAATCCTTGATTTTGATAAGGCAACAGGCGTATTATCAAACCCTGCAACCAGTAATACAGGAGCATATTATTATCCCTCAGGACTTGAATTTTCACCGGATAACACTAAACTTTATATAACTACTTCACCCTTGGTAAGTGATTCGTCTTACCTTTATCAATTTGACATTACTGGAAATCAACCATTTTCCTCACCAGTTGTTATTAATAGTTTTTATTTTAGCACAATATCTTCTTCCCCTGCCGATAGTTTGATGCAGGCACTACAGCTTGGAGTTGATGGCAAAATTTATCTTAGCAAATCTACACGAGGTAATACAACAGGAAAACCTTATTTAGGTGTTATTTATAACCCCGATAGAATAGGATTAGGATGTAATTACAATGAATTAGATCATGTTGGCAATAATGGTTTGTTCCTTAATGGTGCCAATGGTCTGGCTGGCTTACCTGATTTTGTAACTGATTTTCTCAACATACCTCATTTCTTTTATTTTAATCAATGCCTTAACGATACTACTGATTTTGAAATACGCAATACAGCAAACATTGATCCTTCTTGGGATTTTAAAGATTCAGGCGGAACGAGTATTCTTACTGATTTAATGAAACCAAAACACATATTTAGTGATGCAGGAACCTATGATGTTGAACTTACTGAGACTTACGACGGTATTGATTATATCTTTACAGAAAATGTTATAATAAATCCATTGCCTAGTGTTGACATTGGAATGGGAAACGACACCATTTACATTCTTCCTAATTCATCAATTAGGCTAGATGCCGGTGAAGGTTTCGATATTTACACATGGACACCTGGTGGAAGCTCTAGTCAATATTTAGATGTGACCGCAGAAGGACTATACTCTGTTTCAGTAACTGATCTTAATTGTTGTACAAATACTGATGCTGTTTACATTAAGTTTGCTTCATTAGCCTATCCAACTGCTTTTAAACCGACAAGCAGCATAGCTGAAAACCAAACATTTACTGTAATGGGAAATATTGGAGCGATTGCAAAATTCCAGCTTAGAATATTTAATAGATGGGGGCAGATGATCTTTGAATCAGATAATCCTACTGAAGGTTGGGACGGCAATGTTAATGGATCACCTGCACCGTTAGGCACATATGTGTATTCTTCAGTTTTCACAAGCTTCGAAAGTGGAATACAGTCGAGTATTGATATAAAGAACACGGGAACAATTACTCTTATTAGGTAATAAAGGTATAAGAGTATAAAGATATTAATTTTATCAGCTATTTCCCTATACCCATATTTCCATTTTTTTCTAAATTTCGAATAAAATACTTTAATTTGAGTTAATATTAATCAGTAATTAACATTTACAATATTTTGACTTCATTTGCTTCACAAATTGCAACTACTCTTAATGTTGCCGATTGGCAAGTTACCAATGCAATTGAACTAATAGTTGATGGTGCCACTATCCCCTTTATAGCTCGATATCGTAAAGAGAGAACAGGGGAACTGACAGACATTGAGCTGTTGGAATTGGAAAAACTGTATTACAGGCATCTCCAACTTGAGGAACGGAAAAAAACAGTTTTAAATTCACTTGAAGAACAGGGAGTAATCACAGCAGAACTTAAACAACAGGTAACTTCATCACAAACACTTGCCGAGATTGAAGATATTTACCTTCCATTCAAACCTAAAAGAAAAACACGCGCAGTAATTGCTCAAGGTAGAGGTCTTGAACCCTTGGCAAAGATGATCATGTCGGAAAACCTAAGCAATGTAGAAGAAGTTGCCCAACGATATGTTTCTGTAAAATCAGGTGTAAATAATATCGATGATGCTTTGAGTGGTGCCCGGGATATAATTGCCGAATGGTTAAGTGAGCGACAATGGGTTCGTCAGAAGCTACGTACACTTTTTGAAAAAGATAGTATACTGATCTCAAAAGCAGTTAAGGGAAAAGAAACTGACCACGATAACAATCGGGGCGAAAAATATGAGGCTTGGTTCGACTGGAGAGAGATTGCAAGAAAAGCACCATCACATAGACTACTGGCAGTTTTTAGGGGCGAAAAGGAAGGATTTTTAAAAATTAAAATACAACCTGAACTGGAAACTGCTATACATATTCTTACTTCACGATTGTTGAAGAATAATAATGATACAACAAATCAAAAGGAACTGGCAATTGTTGATTCTACAAAAAGATTGTTATTTCCATCTCTTGAAACAGAGTTGCGTTCTAATCTTAAAGAAAAAACTGACGAAGCCTCAATTAAAGTATTTTGTGATAATCTACAACAGCTACTTCTTTCACCACCTTTGGGACAAAAAAGAGTGCTAGCAATTGATCCGGGTTTTCGTACTGGATGTAAGATTGTTTGTCTTGACAAAAATGGTAGTTTACTTCATAACGACACTATATACCCACATCCACCACAGAGGGATATGAAGATGGCAATGAAAAAAATTAATAATCTTGTTGATTCTCATAACATCGAAGCTATTGCTATTGGCAACGGCACTGCAGGACGTGAAACGGAGCAACTAATTGAACGAATGAGATTTAGTCGTGATATTATTGCTGTTATGGTTAATGAAGATGGAGCATCTGTTTACTCTGCGTCATCCAATGCACGTGAGGAATTTCCTGAATATGACGTAACAGTTAGAGGTGCTGTTTCTATTGGAAGAAGGCTGCTTGACCCACTTGCCGAACTTGTAAAGATTGATCCAAAATCGATTGGGGTTGGCCAGTATCAACATGATGTGAATCAGAAGTTATTAAAACAAGGATTACAATCAACTGTTGAATTGTGCGTAAATAAAGTTGGGGTGAATCTAAATACGGCTAGTAGAGAGTTGTTAACTTATGTTTCTGGATTAGGATCAAAACTGGCCTTGCAGATTATTGATTATAGAAATCAAAATGGCAACTTTAATAACAGAGAGGAATTAAAAAAAGTAACAGGTCTTGGAAATAAGGCATTCCAACAGGCAGCAGGTTTTCTACGAATAAAAGATGGTGACAATATTCTTGATTCAACTGCAGTTCATCCCGAGCAATATCCTATAGTTAAAAAAATTGCAAAAACACAAGGAGTAGAACCAGAACAACTTATTGGAGATAAACAACTCAGGTCATCAATAAATATATCTGAACTTGCAGATGAAAATATAGGTCTCCTCACTATAAAAGATATTCTTGATGAACTTGAGAAACCCGGGAGAGATCCTCGAAAAAAATTCAGAACATTTAAGTTTGACAGTAATATAAAAAGTATTACCGATTTATCAGCAGGAATGGTATTACAGGGAACGGTAACAAACATTACAGCTTTTGGCGCCTTTATAGACTTGGGCATAAAAGAGTCGGCCTTGCTACATAAAAGTCAAATTGCTAATGAATATGTGTCAAATCCATCTGATTATCTTAGAATAAATCAGCAAGTCACAGTAAAAGTACTTGATGTTGATAATGAGAGAAAAAGGATTGGTTTAAGCATGAAGAATGTGCAACAGATTTAAAAATCCAACTTCAATTGCAAATTATAATTAAATGTTTTACGGTGGTAATCAGTAATTCCATACTCCTGTATGGCAAGCTTATGTTGCAGGGTAGGATAACCTTTGTTCGTATTCCAATGATATACTGGATGGTGTAAGTGAGCGTCTAACATATATTCATCACGATGGGTTTTTGCTAATATCGAAGCTGCGGCAATTGACAAATACTTTCCATCGCCTTTTACAATGCAATGAAAAGGAATATTTTGATATTGTTTGAATCGATTTCCGTCTATAAGCAAGAGCTCCGGTTTTATTTTCAGTTTTTTTAATGCTCGGTGCATGGAATATATCGAAGCATTCAGGATATTAACTTCGTCTATTTCTAGTGGAGAATATGAATCTACTGCCCAGGCTAGTGCATCCTTTTCAATTTCAAATCTTAGTTTCTCCCTTGTTTTTATATTTAACTTTTTCGAATCGTCAAGTAGTTTATTCCGATAATCCTTAGGTAATATAACGGCAGCGGCAAAAACCGGTCCGGCCAGGCATCCCCTACCTGCTTCATCACAACCGGCTTCTATGTAATTATTTGTAAAGCTGTTTTTTAGCATTGTAATGAAGTTGAATGAATAGCTCTAAAAGTTTAGCAATTTAGCCATCGTATAAGCTAAATAAAAGATATAAGTATTGATTCAAGATTATAAGAATCAATACTAATGATAAAGTAATATCGTACCAACGTGTTTTTCTGATACTGCTTAACCAATGCCCAATTAAGAGTGCTGTAGGAATACAAAAAAGCAAAGTTGACACAAGTGATTTAGTAAATATTATCAGAATTAATAATACCGTACCAATATAAAAATATGTAATTATTAAATTCCTGCGGAGGGTTATGTTCTTTTCGGGTAAGCGATTTGCAACACCTACTGCCGAAATAATTATTATTAAAAGCCAAATTACTGATACTGCTATCTCAACTGGATCAGACATAAAGACAATTTTAGTATCAATTTGTAATGAATCAAAAAGCACATATGATTCTTCCAGTAATATATCCATTGCAAAAAATAATGTAAGCAACAGAAAGTAAGGAAGAATAGTACCAATAAGGGTTACAACGAGGTTTCTCCAAGTCACTATTCGATGAATAAAAATGGATACCCAAATAAGCAATACTAGAAATACTAGTTGGGAATAAAAAAGCGAAGCAAGACCAATTAAGAATGCTGCATTAAAGATTACTGGAATCGTATTATTAACACAAGGAAGACGCATAAGATTTCCTACTACAAAAACCAATAGGAAGTTAATCCATATTACAGGATTGTTATGAGATTCTCCAGACAGTGAACTGGTTAACAATATATAAATCAATGCTATTAATGTGCTTATCTTTCCACTTAAGCCATTATCAATAGCACATTTGTTTAGCAAGAATGCCGTTAATAAAGTTATAAAAAACGAAGCAAAAGATAGCAAATAGATATTTTGGGCAGTAAGAAATAGAATTTGATTATACGCAAAGCTTGAAATTCCGGTGTATAAAGTTGGGAAGACTAAGGATGGAGTCCAAATTATTAATCCGAATAAAATCAACAGTATGTATCGTGAAATATATCCGGTGCTAAAAAACCTTATCATTTACAATTTCTGTTTATCTGAAGTTGAATATTAAAGAAACTTCGTAGACTGCTATGAGTATTATGTTAAATCGAAGCCAATATCTTTCCGTACATATTTCCCATCAAAGTTAATCATATCAGCATTTGAATAAGCAAGTTCAAGAGCCTTACTCAAATTATCTCCCAGGGATGTAATAGCCATAACACGTCCACCATTAGTCTTTATTGAATTATTATCAATATCAGTTGCTGTTCCAGCATGAAATAAAATACAGTTATTAACATTCTCGAGTCCGCTAATTATTTTACCCTTATCATAATTACCCGGGTACCCTCCTGATACTAACATAATAGAAGCAGCAGTACGTGGATCAAATTCAATTTCTGTTTTATCAATTGTACCAACTGCCGTTGCTTCAAATAAGTCAACCATATCTGTTTTAATTCGTGGTATGACCGACTCTGCTTCCGGATCTCCCATCCTACAATTATATTCTATAACAAATGGATTATCATCAACATTTATTAAGCCGAAGAAAATAAATCCCTTGTAATTAATACCTTCAGACGCCAGTCCTTTAACAGTAGGAATAATAATACGATCTTCTACTTTTCTCATAAATTCCACATTAGCAAACGCAACAGGTGATATAGAACCCATTCCTCCAGTATTTAAACCAGTATCAGCTTCTCCAATGCGCTTATAATCTTTTGCTTCGGGTAGAATAACATAGTCTTTGCCATCAGTTAAAATAAAAACTGAGAGTTCAATACCGTTTAAAAATTCCTCAATTACCACATTAGCTGATGCATCACCAAATTTCTGATCATTGATCATTGATGCAAGCTCATTTTTTGCATCTTCTACATCGTTCAATATTAATACACCTTTACCAGCTGCCAGTCCATCAGCTTTCAGAACGAAAGGTGGGGATAAGCTTTCAAGAAATGTGAATCCTTCTTCTAAGTTAGTGGAATTAAAATTACGATATGCGGCAGTAGGAATATTATATTTATCCATAAATATTTTGGCAAATGATTTACTCCCTTCCAACATTGCACCTGCTTTGGATGGACCAATTACATGAATGTCCTTCAACACAGGATCATTTGTAAAGTAATCGTAAATACCTGCAACCAGAGGTACCTCAGGACCAACAACTACCATATCAATCTCATTTTCAATAACTATCATTTTAATATTATCAAAATCATTGAGATCAACAGGAATGTTTGTGCCTACATTTCGAGTACCTGCATTTCCAGGTGCAATAAAAATATTTTTCACCCTTTGACTCTGAGCCACTTTCCAGGCGATAGCATGTTCTCTTCCGCCGCTACCAAGTATAAGTATATTCATTATAATTGTCTATTTATCGTTCAATATTACTTTTTCTATTGATCTCCATACATTTTCCGAAGTTCTTTCCCAAGAAAAATCCTCACGTCGCAATTTTCCTTTCTCAACTAAACTGCGGGCATATTCGCTATCACTTGAAATTTTGAACATAGCTGAAGCAATTTGTTCTACACTCACCGGGTTCACAAGCATAGCAGCATCACCAGCTATTTCAGGCATTGATGTAACGTTAGATGTTATCACTGGTACCTCGGCATTAAACGCTTCTATAATTGGGATACCAAAACCTTCAAAAAAGGAAGGAAATACAAGACCAACCGAAGATCCAACGACATTGCAAAGCACATCAGGTTCAAGTCTTCCTGAAAAAATAACATCATCTTTATACTTCATCTTATCATACGTTGATTTTATATCACCCGACCAATACATCTTTTCACCTACCACTACAAATTTAATATTAGTTTGGTTATTAGATTTAAAACTATCAAAGGCTTTAAAGATATTGCTAAGATTTTTCCTTGGATTAAGTGCGCCTACAAAAACAAAAT
>NYYH01000078.1 GCA_002686705.1 Bacteroidota bacterium | reverse complement strand
CTTTACTTTTTAAGATTAATAAAATTATAAAATATATATCTTAAATTTGACTCGTGAAAAGTTCACTTTTTGCTGAAACTATACATACACACCATGCGAACTTTCTATTGATCAACTCAATAATATTTTTGTGGCTGATGCATACAATCATCGTATCCGAAAAATTGATGCTGCAAGGATGGTTTCTACAATTGCCGGAAGTAGTGGGTTTGGACCTAATGGTGGTGGTTTTCAAAATGGTTCAGGAGATGAAGCAAAATTTGATACACCTACTGCTGTACATGTTATACAAGATGGAACTTTATTTGTTGGTGATGGTGCTAATCAGGTGATGCGAAAAATTGATGCTGAGTATTTTGTAACTACATATGCAGGAACAGGGGAGGCAGGATTTTTTGATGCAGTTGATTCTCTTGCCAAATTTAATTTTCCAAGGGGAAGTGTTATGGATTATGATCTAAACAGACTGTATGTTATAGATTATAATAATCATGCCATTCGGATAATCCATATTGAAACCACTGTAGGAAAGCAGGAGATAAAACTGTTGGATGAGAATTTACACATATATCCTAACCCCGTTTCAAATTCGACAGTTATTTCATACCATCTTCAACATTCATCACAAGTCAAAATTTCCATTATTAATAATCTTGGAGAGACAGTAAAGGTGATCCGAGAAAATCAATCAATGGGACAACAACAAGTGCTATGGAATGCAACAGGACTTTCTCCAGGGATATATTACTTCACCATCGAAACAAGTGATCAAATAGCATCAGGAAAGATGATTGTGATTAATTAAAGTTGAATTATAAAGAATTATTTCAAAAGTAAATTGAAAGCGTAAAACTTCCATAATTATGATTCGTCCCCATATCGAATTCTTTAGTTAGAAAATAATGCGTATAACTTAAAGCTATCCCTTTCCACAATAAACCCAATGTTGCATTCGCGGAAAATACCAATTTTGAAATTTCCGAATACTTTAACACATAAGGATCGTTATTTGAAAATAAACCTCCTTGTAAGGTTGCATTGTAAAGCACCAATTTTAGAAATGCATCGCCGCTAAAATAGATTTTCAACTTTTTATTTGATGCTTTTCTAGATCCTATTGACAAATTTTTCTTAACGAATTGATCTTTTCCAGCAGCAAAATTTAATCCAACACCAATATCATCAAATAATGTTCCTGCATGAACACTGCCGGTAGTTGCTATTTTGTAGGATGACTTATAAATTAATGGATAATTCAGAAATAGATCATAGTTTAGTATGATATCATTGGCAATTTGATAATCCCAACCCTTTGGATCAGGTGATTTGATCCATTCATGAATTTTTCGATGAAACCTCTCTCCTCCGGCTATTGGACCAATTACACCAATTTGGACTCTGCTCAAAAATTCTATCCCTGATCTAGTATTATATGATAACAATGTATGATCCAATTCAAGTGTTGCCGCAAATGGTCTGTCATTAAATTGCACTAGTGTATCACGAATATTTTTGGGTGTATAAAGCCGTTGAGCAATCGAAATACAACCGATTAAATTTGAACTTTTTGATACCTTCGGAAAGATGGGGGACAATGGTGTATGGTTAAAAACCGGGAGGATAAGTTTAATTTCCAAACCATAGGTGTAATAATAATCGGTTAAATAGTAAGTGTCGTTATCAAGTTTTATAGTTGCACTTTTGTTATTTGCATTTTGCCAAATAATAGGGCTGCTTGTTACCTGGCCAAATGCCGGAATGCTAACAACAAAATAAAACAGGATATAATAAAAGTATCTAAACACGATTAATTATTCTGGGTTTTTCGGTTATCCATATAACTGTCATATCAAATAGTAAACCCATCCTGAATGGACTTATTATAAAAATGTTGAGAAAGTCTGGAATTCTTAAAAAGGAGTGATAGTTAAACCTACAGAAATAGGATACATTTGGGGGCCTTTGCCTTTTTTAAATATGTTGGATAATTGATAATAGCCAAATAAGTTGAAGGATTTATATCCAAAACGCAAAGTAAATCCATAAGCATAATCTTCAGTTCGGGAAATTTTTTTACGTTTGACATTTGTTTTTCCTTTTGGTTCACCAGGAACATCCCCAATATATTTGTCTTTGCTGCTAATTAAATATCGAATTTTAAATCCAACACTAAATTTTATTTCGCTCTTTAACCTTATTTTAAATTCCAAAGGAACAGATAAGTATGTTAAGTTGATTTTGCTTCTTTGATATACATCTGTGATGGGAATAAATTTAATGGTATCTCCATGAATATTCTCTATCCTCGTATTGCTGTACAAATTATGATTATCAACGCCTAGACCAAAAGAAAATGACGAATTTGTTTCTGCTAACTGAAGATTATACATAGCAAAAATGTTAAAACCTTGATTTATAGTTCGCAATCTCATGTCGGAAGGTTTGCCTTGCCAGATATCAGTAAAGAAGTCAGCGCCAACAGTAATTTTTCTTCTTGCACTTTCACTTATTACTTGTGAGAATGAAGTTCCAATAAAAAGGAAAACAAGTAAAATTGAGAATAAAATTTTTAGATGCTTCATCGTTAATTTTTTACAAATATACTAAATAAGCTTGTTTATAAAGTCAAAGATTTACATAATAGACGTTACTAACATACTTGCTTCATTCAGAAATTAATTTATTAATTACTTCCTCAATTCGGTCAGAATTCCATCGAGCTGCGCCTTTTTCGCTTACTACAACATAACCGTTTTTACTTATAATAAATGTTGTTGGTATGCTCTGACTACTGAAATTAGAAGGCAAAGATGTGTTTCGATAAAAAAGAGATTTGTTAAAGTTGCTTGTTTTGGCAAAATCAAGCACCTTAGCTCGACTTTCGTTGCTTACCAAAACAAAGTTAACTTCATTTTTGTATTTTTCATATAGTTCAATAATTCCTGGCAGTTCGGCAATGCAAGGAGGACACCATGTTGCCCAAAAATTCAAGAACACCGGCTTTTCATTTAGGGATGAAAATGAAATCTGATCACCTTTCATGTCAATAATTTGCCACGTTTCAGCCTGCCGATTTAACTTAAACTGCTCATCCTTGTTTAAAGTGGATGGTGTTAGAGATGTTAGTCTGATAAAAAATGAAGTTACTTCTATTCTTGTTGAGGGAATAATTAGTAAGACTATCAGCAATACAAAAACAGCATCAGAAACGATACTGTACCATTTCTTTTTTGTAAAGTAATTTTTAATGGATTTCTTGAAATTAGGCCTTGACAAAGTGGGTAATTTATTATTGTAATAATTCTGCTCTGCGATCAAGCAGTTCATTAACCTGTTCCTCAGTCAGGTCGGGATTTTTAAGCAAAAGATCAATTTCTTCAATCGAATGTTTAGAACTATCCAGTTCCAGTACAGGTTCATCTTCAGTTACTTGTTCAATATTAGTATACTCATCTTCACCTAATTGTTCTTTAAGCTGCTTAACCAAATTGCTAACCATTTCTTTAACAGGCTCTCCAAATTGACCTTGGAGCTGATGTCCAATTTGGTCTTTCATGTTTTCATAATTACTAAAAAAGAACTGAAACTGTTTCAGCATCATACCATCCACACCGGGAACATCATCTAACGATTGTGTTTCAACAAGCTTTTTAAACAGTCTGAACAGTTCGTCCAGATCTTGTTTGAATTTTTCATCTTCCATCGTAGCGGCAAAATTAATAATAAAAGCTTTCTGCTTTATAATGAGAATGTTAAATAATTACAAATTCCTAGATTTTACGGAATAAATAATTGCTTCAAGTTGGCGGAGCAGATTACGTTTTTTCTTGTTAGGATGATACACATAACCCATTAAGGTTAAAATTTGATTATTTCGTGGATCAACAAAAGTATAGCTGATAAAAGGTCCACCCATAAAATCGTGTTCAACACTCCAAACCCCTCTCATTTCAACAGTGTATTCTGATATAAAATTTTCAATTGGTGAAGTAATCGGTGAAATAAACTCATCATCAATAACCATGTAAGATCCTTCTGAGTCGCCTGGTATATATTGCTTTAAGTAACGGTTTGTTCGTGCAGCAATGCTGTTTTTCGAAAACTGTTCTTTGTCAGCATAAGGTTCTGACATAATTATTATTCCCTGGCTAAAGTCTGTAACTTCTTTTCTTATCCACATAAATCCGGCGGCTGTTTTTGCAACATAAAATCCCTGTGGAACTATAATGTCCAGATTAAAAGATTTTCGAACTTTATTAAGCACTTTGTTTTTTGAACTGGGTCTGAATACTGAAAGAATCCTGCTTCTTTCAGCCATATTATAATTTCTAATAATGTTTTCAGCATAGTCGGGAAATTTGGCTGCAAATTGCGAAGCAGAGTTAGATGTTATCCTAATTATCCTTTGAGGGCTTGCCCATCTATCTTTAAATGACTCAACCTTTACGGCAGTATCTTTTTTATTAATATTAACTATCAGAATATTTCTATGCTTTTTAAACATATCCGAAAAGTTGTTTTTCGTTATATGAGCCAAATCAAAAATAGGCTCAGCCTGAGCTAAGCCATACTGTTCCTGCCCAATGAATTTTTTAATAGCTTGCCCTATCATATTATCCCATTGTTGCTCGTTTTGTAATACTACTAACACCTCAGAAGTGTTTCCAATGGAGCGTGGTAAATTTGATCGATTCTTATTGCTATCACACGATGCTACAGTAAATATCATCATGGCAACAACAAAACACATTTGTAATCCGGATAATTTCATTTTCTTTCTTCGATATTATTTAGTAATATTTTAAACTGGTTATCACTGTTAACGGCTCATAGCCTGCTCGTTATCCAATTGATATTTCGTTTGAAAATACTAGTATTATAACTATTTAAGTGATGGATTATTGTAGCTAACTTACAATCGCAATTTTAATTTTGTGGCCAGGTACCAGTCGACGACTATTTTTAATATTGTTGAGAGATTTAATCTTTTCAACTGTAACCCCATCATATTCTTTGGCGATATCCCATAATGTATCTCCCTTACGTATGGTATGATATAGATATTTTCCATCTTTAAAGGAGCTGCTAGCTTTTTTAGCTGGTTTGTAAACAATAAGTTTTTGCTTGGGGAATATTTTTGAACTACCCAAATTATTCCATTCCTTAAGATCTGTTACTGTACACTTGTACTTTTTTGCAATTAAACCTAAGTTCTCTCCATTTTTAACAATATGGTTTGTTTTTTCGGAAGATCGAGCTACCGGAATTGAAGATTTTTGATAATACTTACTACTACCTGAACCATAAAGTACTAACTTTTGACCTGGATAGATTGTGTTACTTCTCAGATTATTCCACCGTTTGATCTGATTTACATAAACACGGTTTCTTTTGGCAATAAGCCCAAGGTTTTCACCGCTTCTAACAATGTGAATATTGCGGTCTTTTGCCTTTTTAATTTCTGCAAGTAGCTTATCACGCTCAACACCTTTCTTCGTTTTATATGCATAAAGTTGTTGCTCGTTATTTAGATAATCAGCCACAAAATTACGAGGTAATCTGATTGTATACTCTTTTCCTGAAGATGCAGGAATAATTCCTTTTTTAAACTGAGGATTCATAAACTTCAACTCATCCATTGGAATACCAAGCATTTCGTTAAGCTGATCAAATGCCAGCACATCTCTAACAGTTACTGTATCGATATCATAATAAAAAATGTCTGGTCGTGTTGGATAGATATTGTGTTCAGAAGCATGGTTCATAACGTAGTTAACTGCAATAAATGCAGGAACATAGCCTCGTGTTTCACGTGGTAAAAAAGGCCATACAGCCCAATAGTTTTTAGTTCCACCAGCACGACGAATGGCTCTGTTTACATTTCCAGCACCCGAATTATATGCTGCAAGTGCTAACGACCAATCATCATAAATATCATATAAATCACCCAAATGTTCACAGGCAGCAATAGTTGATTTGTAAGGATCGTACCTGTCATCAATGAGAGAGGTTACTTTAAGCCCGTAAACCTTTCCCGTGCCATACATAAACTGCCATAATCCTTTGGCACCCTTGTTCGATCCTGCAGCAGGGTTTAATGCCGACTCAACAATAGCAAGATATTTTATTTCCAGAGGCATATCATATTTGTCTAACGCCTCTTCAAACATTGGAAAATATATTTCGCTTAGGCCAAGCATTTTAGCCGTTAGCTCCCTCTTTTTTACAGCATAAAGGTTGATATAACTTTTTACTTCTTTATTGTAAGTAAGTTCTATGGGAGTTTCGCGGTTTAACGCTTTAATTCTCTGGTCATAAATTGAATCTGCATAAGCAGGTATTTCATCTACACGAAATTCATTGTTGAATTTTCCGGATGTATCAACAGTGAAGAAGCTTTTTTTGTAGAACTTATCGTAAAGTAGTTTGTCCAACGTAATGAGTATTTGAGAATCTTTGATCAACAAATTAAACTCACCAGTAGTATCAATATTAACATTATTTGGGACTTGTTTTTCATACCCACCATCCACAATAGTAACATCTACTGGTTTATTATTGGTAGTAGAAATTGTATCCTGATTTTGTTGAGAATGTATATTTGATGCGAAAAGAAATGCAAACCCAACTATAGTAATTTTAATTAAATTCATATGTTTAATAAATTTTATCTGTCTTGGTAGATATTATTTGTTTCATATTGCTTCACCCTTGATAAGGCAATCAATTTTTCAATGCAATAGTTTGCAAAGTTATATGTTTGACTTGAATAATGAAAAGTTATTTACAGATACTGTCTGCATAGAATGGAAGAGCCCTGATTGTGCTGCAACAAAAGGGTTAAAAATGATACAGGTTACATTTAGTACCCCATTTCTTTTTTAATTTCATCAGTCCACAACCTGATTCTCTCTTCTGAAAGTTTCGGTTCGTTGTCTACATCAAGTGCAAGTCCGAAAAAGAAACCATCTTTTTCGCCGGCTGAATCGGTAAATTTATAATCATCTGATGGCCAACTGCCAATTGTACGAATATTAAGTTTGTCCATTTCAGCCTTATAAATGCCTAATCCGTCAACAAAATGGTCGGGATAAAGCATCTTATCACCTAGACCAAATGAAGCAGCAACTATAGTACAACTGTCGTGGCTTTCAATGTTTCGGAAAAACCTGTTCCATTCATTGTCTGCTTTCGCATCCTGCCATGCTTCTGCCCCTATAGTTGAATGACCAAGTATCATCAATTCATAATTTTCGAGGGTATTATGATCAAAACTAACCACATCAAATATATCTATTGTTTCAGGGTTAAACATATTATAAACCATGTGGGCAGTTCTGTCAACATTCCCGCCCGTACCCCAATATAGCAGCACTATTTTTTTCATTGTTTAAAGGATTTTGAATTTGTAAAAGTACAATTAATTGATGAAGCTTTATATGAAAATGGAATTGTAATAATAGCAAATCTGTATGGATTATATTATTAGTACAGTCTGTGTATATTTGCATCAGCATTTTAAAATTTGCATATAAACAATGAAGAAATTTTACAGAGTACTGGCATATATTATACCTTATTATGGTTACGCCGGATTAAATGTACTATTTAATTTACTCACTATTGTTTTTTCACTTTTTTCATTCGCCTTACTTATACCCTTTCTAAACCTGTTATTTGGTATTGATGACCTTGTAACTGAAAAACCCGATCTTGTATTTAACACAAAAGCATTACTAGCTTATTTGAATTACCAGATAAGCGATGTAATAATTGCAAGTGGCAAAATTCAGGCCCTTATTTATATTTGTATTGTACTGATGATTGCTTTCTTTTTTCGAAACCTTTCACGTTTTTTTGCTATGTATTATATGGCAAACGTTCGTGTTGGCGCTATAAAAGGGATTAGAAATAGTATTTACACGAAACTTCTTATCCTTCCACTTTCATTTTTCACAAAGCACAAAAAGGGTGATATTATTGCCAGAGTTACTACTGATGTTCAGGAAGTTGAGTATTCGATTATGAACTATCTGGAGATGATAGTTCGAGACCCGATAACGATAATAGCATACTTCGCTTTTATGATAAGTATGAGTCCAAAGTTAACCTTGTTTGTGCTTATTATACTTCCTCTTACAGGGTTTATTATTGGGAGAATTGGCAAAAGCTTGCGTAAACAATCAAAAATTGGAATGACGAAATTTGCAGGACTGCTTTCTACCATTGAAGAATCAATATCAGGCTTGAGGATAATTAAAGCTTTTAACGCTATTGATTATTCAGATGAAAAATTCAGGGCATCAAACAAAGATTACTCAAAGTTGTTGATTTGGATTTATCGCCGTCGTGATTTATCATCACCACTTAGCGAATTTCTTTCATCAGTAGTAATTATAATTGTTCTGTGGTTTGGAGGTAAGATGGTACTATCTGATAATCCAACAATCCAGGCCGCTGATTTTATTACCTACATTGTTGTGTTTTCTCAAATAATACCACCTGCCAAAACCTTTGCACAGGGATTTTACTCCATCCAGAAAGGAATTGCATCGGCTGATAGAATTTTTGAGATTCTTGATGCAGAGGAAATTATTAGAGAGAATCCTGATCCTTTACCTGTCAAATCATTCAAAAGCAATATTGAATACAAAAATGTTAACTTTAAATACGAAAACATTTCTGTCCTTAAAAATATAAATCTAAAAATAGAAAAAGGAAAGATAATAGCTCTTGTTGGTGAATCAGGAGGAGGTAAATCAACTATGGCCGACCTGCTGCCAAGATTTTATGATGTTGATGAAGGTGAATTATTGATTGATGGAAAAAACATCAAAGATTTAAAAATTGATCAGACAAGAAAGCTTATGGGTATTGTTTCTCAGGAGAGTATCCTATTTAATGACAGTATATTAAATAATATTGCGTTTGGTAAAAAGGGCGTGACTGAGAGAGAAGTTGTAGAAGCGGCAAAAATTGCAAATGCGCATGACTTCATTATGCAAACTGAAAATGGTTATCAAACAAATATTGGCGATAGAGGAGTAAAACTTTCCGGAGGTCAACGACAACGTATCAGTATTGCAAGGGCAGTTCTTGCCAACCCGCCAATACTGATCCTTGATGAAGCAACCTCATCATTAGATACTGAATCGGAAAAGCTTGTTCAGAAGGCGCTGTTCAATGTTATGAAGGACCGTACTACGGTAATAATTGCTCACCGGCTTTCAACAATACAACATGCCGATGAAATAATTGTATTAAAAAAAGGTGAGATAGTGGAAAGAGGTACTCATACAGAACTTATTACGTTAAACGGAGTATATTGTAGATTGCAACATTTACAAGACTTTGCCTAAGAACCTCAAGTAATAAGATTATTCAATTGTAAAACTATCCCAATCGAGGCCAACATTAAAGCTATTTCTAAATTCCTCGAGATCGTTATGCGAAAGTGTAATCGATAATGCCTGTTCCTGTCCTTCAATTCCCTGTTCTAGTATCATACCTTTAGGATCCACTATCATTGAATCTCCGCTATACTTGTTGCCGGGGCCATCTATCCCAACACGATTCAATCCAATTGTATAAGCCTGATTTTCAATTGAACGAGCTAAGAGTAATGTTTTCCACGGGTAGCTCCGTACTGCTGGCCAGTTTGCAATATATATTGCAAGATCATATTCGAAACCGTTCTTTTCATCAAAATGGTTTTTAGTCCATACAGGGAACCGTAAATCATAACAGATCATGGGCCGTATTGTCCATCCCATTAAATTAACGTTCAGTTTTTTTGTACCGGCAGATATTTTTTCATGTTCACCACCCATTGAAAAAACATGACGCTTTTCATAAAGTTCAAAAGTGCCGTCAGGACACATCCAAACAAGAGTGTTTGCATATTTTCCATCCTTTGCTAACAACAAAGAACCAGTTATTACTGTGTTATATGATGAAGCCATTTTTTCCATCCAACTAATAGTTGGGCCATTAATTTTCTCCGCATACTTACTTGGATCTACTGGAAAACCGGTTGTGAATGTTTCTGGTAATATTATTAGGTGGTGTGAATCAAACTCTACATCAATTCTCTTCTCAAATTCAAGCCGATTTTTTTCAGGGTTCTCCCATGCCAGATCTGCCTGAAAGGCAAGTATTTTTAAATCTTGCATAATATTTCCCCGGCGTTTTTTAGTGTTGATTCCATTTTAGCAAAACAAAATCTTAATGTATTATTGTTTTCCTGCGTTCTGTAAAATGACGATACAGGGACAGACGCTATTCCATATTCTTTAACCATCCTGACAGCCATATCCATTTCCGACTCATCAGAAATCTTACTGTAATCTAGTAATTGAAAATATGTGCCATGATTTGTAAGTGGTTTAAATTTTGATTTTTTAATTACTGACAGAAAATAATCTCGCTTTTTCTGATAAAAGTCACTAAGAGATTTGTAATTATCAGGATTCTTTAAGTATTCGGCAACTGCATATTGAATTGGTGTATTCACAGCAAAAACGGCAAACTGATGGACTTTCCTGTATTCTGCCATTATGTTTTCAGGAGCAAGAACAAAACCCATTTTCCATCCTGTTGTATGAAAAGTTTTTCCAAATGAGCCAACAACAATTGATTTTGATGCTAATTCAGGAAATCGAGCTGCACTATAGTGTTGAAATCCATCAAAGATTAAATGCTCATAAACCTCATCACTTAGGACAATAATGTCTCGGTTACGGATAAGGGTTTCGAGTCTGCGCATATCATCTTCACTTATAATACTACCGGTAGGATTATGAGGTGAATTAATAATAATCATTTTTGTTCTGCTCGAAATCATCCGCGGAAGCTCATCCCAGTTAATACTATAATCAGGATGTTGTAATTGGGCATATTTAACTAGTCCACCGTTAACGGTAACAGATGGCGCATAACAATCATATGCAGGTTCAAAAATAATAACCTCATCGTCTTTGGCAACAAAGGCAGAAATTGCAGTGAAGATTGCTTGTGTAGCTCCTGCCGTAATGGTTATTTCTTTCTCAGGATTATAGTTTGCCTTGTGGTTCTTTTTAAACATTTGTGACAATATTTTTCGCAAAGGTTCCACTCCAGGCATGGGGGCGTACTGGTTAAATCCTTTTCTCATAAAGTGATTGACCAGTTTAATAAGTTCCCCGGATATTGGAAAGTCAGGAAACCCCTGACTAAGATTAACCGCATTGTGTTTGTTAGCCAATCCTGACATTACTGCAAAAATTGATGTGCCTGTTTGAGGTAATTTGGTGGTAATATTGCCTTTAAATAAGTCCATTAAGGTAACTGTTTGGATAACAAAGATAGTTATTTGTTGGTGAAAGATTAGGCTTTGATTATATCCTAATTTCAGTTAGGCCTTTCGACAGTTCGATAATTTTTGGATAATTTTTCTTAAAAGTATTAAAAATAAATTCTGTTGGAACATCTTCAAAATGTCCATAATCTTCAAGATATTCCATAAACAAACCACCGGCATTGTCGAACTCGTGAAATATAGAATCATTTTCACCGTCAAAATCCAGAGGTGCGACATTACACTTAAGGCATAATTCTTTATTAAAAGCGGGGGATATTTTTAACCATTTTCCCTCCAGGAGTACATTTACCATTCCGTGAGGAGTCATTTCATTGGTCCCGAACTTTTCTACGATTCTCTCGACTCCTATATGATTTTTTACTTTCGCAAAGTGAATCCTGGCCGGAATATTTAATCCGCGGAGGCAGGCAATTAACAAAATAGACTTCTCAATACAATGGCCATCCGGTTTTTTACTTATAGTGCTTGCCCTATAGTTTTCTTTAGAAAAGCTTATGTAATAAGGGTTGTATCTCCATCCGTCACGAATTTTAAGATATAATAATATTGCTTTTTCTTTTGTGGTCAGATTGTCTGTTTTAAATTCACGAATGATATCCTGTATCGCTTCATTTTCAAAGTCAAAGTAATATGTAGAAGATAAATAGTTCATTTAATTTTTAACGTTAATTTTCATGGTTAAACGAATTGAAATAATTTGTCTAATCCTTTCATAAAATTAGTCTCCCCGGAAGGGCTTCCCGATATCGTACCTCATCGGGATAAACTTCTCGCCCTACTGGCAAATGACTTAAAATCAGTCTCCCCGGAAGGGCTGGAACCTTCGACCCGCTGATTAAGAGTCAGCTGCTCTGCCAACTGAGCTACGGAGAGATACATTAATTCTGCTCTGCCTCCCGATAGCTATAGAGGGAGCTACGGAAAGAAAATAGTAGCTGCAAAAATAGGTAAGTTTATTAAATCGACATGAATAATAAGCTTAACAACAATTACTGCTTTTTATACATGGTAGTTGCTGTTAGAGGACAAATATCCTGAAATTCTTTCGTCTGCGAAATTACTTCCGGTATGTTAACTCTATCAATTTTCTGAAATCCAAACCTGGTAAAATACTCTTCAGCAGTAGTAGTTAGCAAATACAGTTTCCTAATTTTTTCTGCGCTACAATAATCAAATAGGTGATTTAGTAGCTTTTTTCCAATATGTAAGTTTCTAAATTCTTTGTCAACAGCAAGTGATCTTTGAAGACCAGTGTGTTGATATTTCTCAACACCAATGGTTCCTACAATTACGTTATTTATAAGTGCAATAAAAAATTAAATTTTTTGCTCAAAAATATCTTCTGTAGGCAGTTGATTGTCATGTAACAATTCCGATACTGCATTCATATTTGATCTTATAGCTGGCTGTATTACTAGTTCCATAATAAAATCATTTTAATTTCTTTTCTTTGGCTTTACTATATTGACGATAAAAGAAATAAAGGACGCAGAAATTCTGAGATTTATTGTTACTTTTATAAAAAAATTGCAACATATAAACAATGGTTAATAAAAAGTAAATATGCCTATACTACAGCATGTTTTCATAGTATCCGACGGAACAGGACAAACTGCCCAGCAAGCGTTAAAAGCTGCACTAGTTCAATTTGAAACCGTTGAAGTAGAAACTCATCTTCGCACCGAGGTTCGTACCGAACAACAAGTACTAGAGATTGTTTCTGAAGCTCACGAAATTCATGGACTAATCATTCATACAATGGTTTCGAAAAAACTACGACATTTAATGCTTGAACAAGGCAGACTTCACGATATTAATACAATTGATTTAATGGGGCCGCTTCTTGCAAGGTTATCACATCATTTTGTTGACTTTCCATCAGAAAAACCAGGGATATTTCATGAATTAAATAAGGCTTATTTTCAACGAATTGAAGCAGTTGAATTTGCTCTTAGACACGATGATGGACAAAGAACTGAGGAACTTGGTAACGCCGATATTGTTTTATTGGGGGTTTCACGAACTTTTAAAACACCACTAAGTGTTTATATGGCACATAAAGGATGGTTAGTTGCAAATGTTCCAATTATTTTTGGATTCGAAATACCTGAAATACTATCTACACTACCACCTGAACGTATTTTTTGTTTGACAACAAATCCTCGTCGATTATCCGAATTAAGACAAGCTAGAGATAAACACTTAGGAGGATTAACTGGTAATTATTCAAATCAAATTTTTGTTCAAAATGAATTAGATTATGCCTTAAAAATTTTTAAGAAACATCCGAAATGGACAATTGTGAATATTACTTTTAAACCCATTGAAGAGATATCTTCAGAAATTCTATCTTATCTTAGGAAAAAGGGAAAGGTTGCTCAAAAATTATAATCTACTTTTTGTTTTCTATATTCTCTCATTTGTTTGGTGGGTTCAATTATTGAATAACCACTCCATAACTTGTCGTCAAACTGATCAACATATATTATTTCCATCTTTTCCTTTTGTTCAAAATCAGCATATTCGTTGTGCGAAATTTGCTTGTCATCAAGAACTACAAATTCAACTGATTCTTCCATTTTAACAGAGAGAATGACACCAACTTTGAATTCATCAAGTTTTTTATCAAATAAGAATCTTTTTCTTTTTTTTAACAACGATAAACTCCTGTCAAAAGAAGCATAAGAACCTGCTTTTCTTGAAAAATACTTCAAACTATATGTACTATCTTTTTTCTCAAAATAAATTGATCCGCTAAATTGATCTTCTGTATAGCCAACTCCAAACAGATGAATGTCTGTACCTGTTTTATCAGGAGCATATTCATAATCAGCTCTGATAAGTGCAAATGTGTTCATAGATATATACATTCTGCCAATAAATTCACCACCACTCCTTGGTGTAAAATCAATTATATAAACATCTTCACCATTAACTCTAGTTCCTCCAATAATGTTATACTTGTATTTGCCGGTACTATGTAAAAACTCCCATTCCTTTTTATAATTCATTGTACTATAATTGAGCTGGGATAATATTCTTCTTCGAAAACTTGATACTTTTCTTTCATTTTCGTTCAACGAATCTTTTTTTGGTTCATCCTTTTCTTCATTAACATCAATTTTTTGACTAAGAATTCCAGTTTTAATTTTCCAATATTCTTCTTCTTCAGTGTTGTTGAAAATATTTTTAAAAACTGTTTCTATTTGTTCTAATTCAGCAATATCTTTCTCTTTAAGAGAGACTGTTCTAATTGGATCAATTTTAAACGTAATAGAGTCATTTTCATTTGAAGAGGAGTAAAGATTTCCTAAAAAATCAGTGTACGAAGTAGAGTGTTTTGGTGTTTTTTCTTCAACCAATTCTAACAATTCAGGATCTATTTCGGAGAACGAACTTTTTTTAAGATTAAGGTTCATTTCTTCAATATCAGCAATATCTTTTTCGCGAATAAATGCTTGCTTGTATGCTGTTGTTTTTTTGTAATTCGACTCTTTATTCTCCAAAACTTTTTTTACTATTGATTCAGCATTAAGTTTATTACCAAAAATAATTGTTTCACTCAAATTGAATATTTCTTCTTTCAAATAAACAACCTTTGAGGTGTCTAATTCACCAATAGTTATGTTTTTAGTTTTATAACCAATGTATTGAAAACGGATAGTGTCATCACTATTCAAACCCTTAATATTTATTGAGAAATAACCTTTCTCGTTGCTGATTACACCAATATTTTTATGCAGCACATAAATATTGGCGTATGGAAGGCCAATTTGACTATCAATATCAAGAACTAAACCTTTTAGTTCTTCCTTTAATTGAATAGTATCAAAAATTGTATCCTCTTGTATAGTTTGTGAAATACCCTTGGCAAATGATATTTGTGTAAGAAGTATTGATAATAGAATTACTCGTATCATAATTTTAATGGTCCTACTTTGCTTAAGAAAGTTTAATTAAGAATTACTTTTTATTATTAACGAATGAGTAGATAATAATGTTACAACTTTAACATTATTTAGCGATTAAACCAAGTTTTCCAACATGGGATATTAGTCTGGGTCACTCTTTATCAATCAATGCTGGATGATCAAATTCTTAGAATCATCCATTCCATATTCTGGCTGAATATTGTAATGAGTAATATTATTATTGTAAAGTATTGTCTCTATTTCTTTTAGGATATCCTGAAACTCAGTAATGTTAATATCCTTTTCAAGGTCTATATGTGCTTCAAAAAAAATGTCTTTATCGTTAAGCTGCCAGAAATGTACATGATGCACATTTTTCACGCAGCTAATATCACATATCTGATTTGTAACACCTATTATATCAACATCATGCGGAGTAAATTGCATTAAAATTTTAATAGATGCCAATAGCAGTTTATAACTTGCAAAAATCAGATAAATCGCAATTACAACTGAAAGAATACTGTCAATACGGTAAATATCAAAATATTTCATCAATATTCCACCTATCATAACCGCAATTGATGTCATTACATCGGTTAACAAATGCAGATAAGCCGATTTAATATTCATGCTATTTTTTGAATCCTTATATAATAGCAGTACGCTTATAAAATTTATAACAATGCTCCCAAATGCAAAGTATATTACCAGATCTGCTTTCACAGGTTCAGGATTTAAGAACCTTTGAACTGCTTCTACAATTAAATATATTGCTATTGCTATTAGAGTTACGGAGTTTACGAAAGTTGATAGAATTTCGGCTCGTTTAAATCCGTAGGTTTGTTTTATTGTTGATTTTTTCTTCGCTAAGCGGTTTGTAATATAACTTAATAAGAGTGAAATGACATCACTAAAATTATGAAGCGCATCAGTTAACAGGGCAATACTACCCGAAATAATCCCACCTATAATTTGTGCAACTGTAATAAAAATATTAAGGATAACAGTAATCCCAATCTTAGTACCTGAGATTTGGTTTGAGTTACTATTGTGCTGATTTTGTTCCATTATTAGCAACTATCATTAGTACTGCAATCGTGCGGTTCATAATCCACAATATTACCATATTTATCTGCATTCACGGCACAGCATTTAAGTATGATTTCTTTAATCATCTTTCTACCCCTTTGTACTCGAGATTTTGCACCGGAGACACTTATGTTTAATTCTTCGGCAACTTCTTTCATTGATAAACCCTCAATATCAGATAAATGCACAGCTATTCTGTATTTTTCAGGAAGCTCAGATATTACAAAGCCAGCATATTCGGAAAATCCCTGTGTTTGAATCTTTGTTCTGATATCCTCATCGGCAAAAGCAACTGGATCAATTGCAACATCATCAGGAATATTATCATCTTTTAAAGATTTCTTCAATTCTCGAAAATGATCGTTTATAATATTACGGGCAATTTGAAATATCCAGCTCTCAACTTTTGCTGGATTTTTTAATGCATTAATATTAGTTTTTACTTTTATAAAGGTATCCTGTACAATATCGTTTACATCGTCTTTGTTTTTAATATGTTTTGAAACAAATCCATGTAATTTTCCATGAATATTTTCCCAAAGACTTTCTATGTTGATAGTTTCTTGCATATTATAAAATAGTGCTAATCTGAAGAATCTTCAAAGATATAACTTTTCAATGCAGATGAGCAATAAATACTTGCAACACCACAATGAAACAACTGAGCTTTATATGTGGTTATTTGTACTTCTGATTCTACAGGAATCCTAACGGCGAGCTAAACCAATAGCGAGGCAACATTGTAAAACTAACAGTGGGAATAGGCATAGACGACGTACGTTTTAAATAAGAATGCCCAGATATTATCCGGGCATCGAAAGGTTGTTAATTGACTTCTTCTAATTACAAATTGCATGTTATAATTTGTAATTATTTAGATCAAATACCACGTGTACCATTGTTGATTTCTCAACGGGAAGGAGAATTATTTGTAATTATTAAGAAGATAGTATTCGGATGGTACTAAATATCCTTTTTTGTTAGCTGACCCTTTGCTTCCACTTTGCCTTTAATATTTAGTGTAAATTGGCTATTATCACTCATAAATACGCTGATGGATTTACGAAAAGATCCTGGTTTTCTTGAATTGTATGTAGCTGTTATTTTTGATTCCTGGCCAGGCAGAATGGGAGCTTTGTCATATCCCGTAACAGTACAGCCACACGATGATTTTACCCTTGAGATTGAAATAGGTTCACTGCTGGTATTTGTAAAAACAAATTCCGCTATAGCAGGTTTATTTTGCTCAACAGTTTTAAAATCATAGGTTCTACTTTCCCAACTTATGGTATTGCCTTTTTCTGTGATTTGTGTTGTAAGAGATTTGTTTGTTGATCCATCTGTTTGTGAAAAAACAGAAACAGTTAAAATGGCGACTAGGCACATTGTAGTAAATAATTTAAATTTCATAACTTTTTGTTTTAAGATTTTTAATTACTGTAAATTTATATCGAAACAAATATATTTGTATGATAAGCGATCCTATGTTAATGAATTTCAAATCTTTGTTAATGAAATGTAAATGCACAGATTATTCTGAATTTAATTTTTAATTTTACCCCAAATGTTGAAAAAGCAGGTAATTTCATGACAAAAAACAGAATAAAAATAGTAGTTCTACTTGGAGGTTTTTCATTGATTGGGATTATTATCTTTCAGGTTTTTTGGATCTATAATACATTTAACACAAGCGAGAAACAATTTAATCAAACCATCAGAATAGCATTATATAATGTTGCCGCTGAAATGGCAGATTTTAACAATACTCAACTACCCAATGTAAATCCTGTAAATCAAATATCTTCAAATTATTTTGTTGTTGACCTTAATGACGTCATCGACCCTCCTATTCTTGAGCATTTTTTAAAGACCGAATTTGAACATAGCAATATAAATATCGATTATGAATATTCAATTTATGATTGTGAGAATGATGCAATGGTTTATGGGAAATATGTAAATAACTCTGGCAAAAATACCAGTAGGAAGCAAATTTCTGAATTTCAGAAATTCGTTGATTATAATTATTATTTTGCAATACGCTTCCCAACCAAAACTGCTGCCATTCTATATAATATGAATGTGTGGATTATTTCAGGTTTTATTTTAATTACTGCTATTTTGTTTTTTGCTTATGCAATTTCAGTAATACTTAAGCAGAAGAGGCTTTCCGATATACAAAAGGATTTTATCAATAATATGACGCATGAATTAAAAACGCCTATTTCAACAATCGGCATATCAGCAAAAGTTATTTCAGATCCTAACATCTCAACTCAGCCCGAAAGATTGACTAAATATGCTTCCATTATTTCTGAGCAAAATAAGCGACTTGAAAACCAGGTAGAGAAAGTTTTACAGTCAACACTTTCAGAAAAGGGTAGGATAAGTTTGGAAATTGAGAAGCTTAATGTAAAAGATATACTTTCCCATATAATTAGCAGTTTTGAGTTAAAAGCTCGTGAAAAGAATGGTGAAATCACCTTAGTTACAAACGATTCACTAATAAATATTTATGCCGACAAAAGTCATTTTGAAAACCTTATTTTTAATTTGCTCGATAATGCTATCAAATATTGCAGTACTAATCCAAAAGTAATTGTTTCAGCTACATTGAAAGATAAAAAAATTAATTTGTCAATTGAGGACAACGGGATAGGAATTCCTCCATCATATCAGAACAAAATATTCAGTAAGTTTTTCAGGGTTCCAACAGGAGACGTCCATAACGTAAAAGGTTTCGGATTAGGATTGCATTATGTAAAAAATATTGTAAAGGCGCACGGCTGGAAAATACATCTAGAAAGCGAACAAGATAAAGGAAGTAAATTTGTAATTATTGTACCAATTAAAAAAGCATGAACAAAAGACCCAGGATTCTTTATGTTGAAGACGATATTTATCTGAGTTTTGTAACAAAGGATAACCTCGAATTAGCTGGATATGATATAGTTTGTTGTGAAGATGGAGAGCAGGCTCTTGTGGCTTTTTCAAACAGTGATTTCGAACTCTGCATTATTGATGTTATGTTGCCAAAACTTGATGGGTTTTCACTTGCAGAGGCAATTAGAAAGCAGAACATTAATATTCCTATTTTATTCTTGTCGGCCAAATCATTGAAAGAAGATCGGATTAAAGGGTTGGAAATAGGGGGCGACGATTATATTACAAAACCATTCAGTATTGAAGAGTTGTTGCTTAAAATTGAAGTCTTTTTAAAGAGAAGTAATGTTGTAACACAAAAAATAGTTGAGAAAAATGTTAAAATTGGAGAATTGAAATTTGACTTCGATAATCTTGAATTATCTAAAAACAATAATTCCCAACGGATTACACTTCGTGAAGCAGAATTGTTAAACCTGTTTTGTCAAAATAAAAACAAGGTTCTGACAAGAGATGAGATATTAAATAATATTTGGAAAGACGATAGTTATTTTCAAGGCCGTAGTCTCGACGTTTTTGTCTCTCGTTTACGAAAATTACTTAAAAATGAGCCCAGCGTGAAGATTGAAAATATTCATAGGGTGGGGTTTATCCTTACAACAGACTTTTGAGATTCCATTTCTATTTCGGGCAGATTACTTAATCCCAAATTAAAATTAAGTATTGGATAGAAATTCAATTGTATAAATTTCTAACACGGATGATTTCCTATTTTTGTAAGAAAATACATAGTAATGAAAAATCTAATTTTAGTAGTACTTATATCTCTGATCAGTTCGCTTTCATATTCTCAAGGCAGTGAGTCGGTTAACCATAAACTAACTGTAAACATTAATCCTGAGACATCAGAAATTTCTGTGATAGACTCAATAAATATTATTGGTGAATTCAAAAATGAATTTTTACTTAATGCTGATTTAACACCAGTTAGTCTTACTAAAGATATATCTTTAGTTAAAATCGTTGAAGACGCAGGCGCATCAGATGTTGGTATGGATAGAGATGATGCCGATGGGGAAAGTAAACTGAAATTAAATAAGTGGAGAATTGAAGGGTCCGCTATTAATTTTGTCATTACATACAAAGGGATAATTAAATATGAAATAGAGCAAAGTGAGGAAAATTATCAGCGAGGTTTTTCGGAGTCACCCGGCATTATTGATAATATCGGCATTTATCTTGCAGGCTCAACCTATTGGGTACCTGTGTTTAAAGATAAATTAGCAACATTCTCATTAACTACTGAATTACCCATAGGCTGGAAAAATGTAACCCAGGGAAAACGTACAAACGATGAAATTACATCAGATAAACATATTGACACATGGGTATGTAACAGCCCTCAAGAGGAAATTTATCTAATTGCTGCTGAGTTCACCGAATATTCACATGATATGAACAGTGGGATTAAAACTATGGCATTTCTTCGAAATCCTGACGAAGGTTTAGCAAATAAGTATCTGGAAGTTACCGAACAGTATATGGAGATGTATCAAAGTATGCTGGGTGATTATCCTTATTCAAAATTTGCTTTGGTTGAGAACTTCTGGGAAACAGGTTATGGAATGCCTTCTTTTACACTTTTAGGCGAAAAAGTTATCAGGTTTCCATTTATCCTACACTCATCATATCCACATGAATTATTGCATAATTGGTGGGGAAATAGTGTTTATATTGATTTTAAGTCTGGGAATTGGTGCGAAGGGATCACAGCTTACATGGCAGATCATTTAATAAAGGAACAACGTGGTGCCGGAGATGAATATCGTCGTTCCACATTGCAGAAGTTTAGCAATTTAGTAGATGCAGAAAATGATTTTCCTTTAAGCGAATTTACTTCGAGACATGATGGCCCCAGTGAAGCAATTGGATATGGTAAAAGTTTGATGATGTGGCAAATGCTTCGCAGGAAAATAGGTGATGAGAATTTTGTAAAGGGAGTGAAATTATTCTATGAAACTAATAAATACAAAACCGCTTCGTATAGCGATATACAGAAAGCCATGGAAGAAGTTTCGGGAATGGAACTAACTTCATTTTTTGATCAGTGGGTCAATCGTAAGGGTGCTCCTGAATTAGGAATCATAGATATTAGTACAGATATCTCTGACGAGAGCTACCGTATTGATATCAGCATAGAACAATTGCAGGATGATGATGTATTTAATGTTGATGTTCCAATAGTTGTAGCTACCGAAAAGGGAGTTGAAACTTTTGTTTTTAATATGGACAATAAGAAACAGGAATTTCAGATTTCTCTGGATAGCAAACCACTAAAACTAGTTGTTGATCCGCAATATGATGTTTTCAGAATACTTAACCCGGCTGAAGTCCCACCTACATTAAGCAAAATCTGGGGAAGCAAAAACAATGTAATAATCCTGCCGGCTAATGCAAGTGATAAGCAATCAGAAATATATAGAAAATTAGCAACTGATTGGCAAAACTCAGATAATGATAACTTTATAATTAAATACGACAATGAAATTGAGGAACTTCCCGTAGACAAAACTGTATGGATAATTGGTTTTGAGAATAAATTTGCCGGAGAAGTAATAGAGCAGCTTCATGATTATAATTCAAACTTCAGTACCGACTCTGTAAAGTTAGAGAACAAGCAGCTTCCCAAAAAGGGGAACAACTTTGTATGTACTTTATTTAATGCAAAAGACATCAATAAACAAACTATTTTTATTTCAATCAATAATGATGCTGCCATTGCTGGTTTGATTAGAAAGCTACCTCATTATGGTAAATACAGTTATCTGGCATTTAACGGCGACGAACCAACTAATATAGCCAAGGGGCAATGGCCAGTGCTTAATTCCCCTTTGGTTAAGGTTTTTGATCCAAAAGCCCAAAAACTAAGCGTAGTTGAAAAGCGAGAAGCTTTAGCTACTCTAAAGCCGGTTTTTTCTGAAAACAGAATGATGTCGAGCATTAAATATTTGGCATCTGAAGAGTTAGCAGGAAGAGGCTTAGGAACTCCAGAAATTGATCAAGCAGCCGAATATATCGCTCAAAAGTTTCAAGAGGCAGGACTAAAGCCAATTGGAAAAAGCTACTATCAGAAGTTTACCCATAATTTTCAGGATAAAGGTGTATTGGATCTTACAAATGTTATCGGGATAATACCCGGAACGGACCCTAAATTCAAAAATGAGCCTGTGATTGTTTCAGCTCATTACGACCATCTTGGCGAGGGATGGCCCGATGTACATAAGGGTGATGAAGGAAAAATTCATTATGGTGCCGACGATAATGCAAGTGGGGTTGCAATTATGATTGAACTTGCACAGACAATGGCTAAAACTGTAAGGCCAAAGCGAACAATTGTATTTCTAGCTTGTACCGCTGAAGAAGCTGGATTAATTGGCTCTCGCTATTTTGTGGCTCACAGTAAAGATTATTTTAAAGGTGAGATTTTTGCCGATGTTAATCTTGATACTGATGGTAGTTTATTTGATAAAAAACTACTTGTGTTAAATGCAAATTCAGCTAGGGAATGGAAGTTTATCTTTATGGGAACTGATTACACAACAGGTGTAAAATCGGAGGTCATTGATAAGGATCTTGATGCCAGCGATCAGGTTGCGTTTATTGAAAAAGGAATTCCTGCTGTTCAGCTATTTGCTGGTGCTACAGCAAATTACCACCGCCCGTCAGATTCATTTGAAAAGATAGATGGAAAAGGTTTGGTAAAAGTTGCAACAGTTACTAAAGAAGTTCTTGTATATCTTGCTGATAGAGAAGACCCTATGAATTACACTGGAACTACACCTTCTGCAAAAAAAGCACCAGTAAAAAGCAAGTCAAATCGTAGAGTTTCCACAGGCTCAGTTCCTGATTTTGCTTATAAAGGTGAAGGAATTAAAGTGGCTAGTGTGATATCCGGTTCGGCAGGTGAAACTGCAGGTTTGTTGGCCAACGATATTATTGTTGAGTTTGATAATGTTAAAGTTACAGACTTAATGCAATATTCTAATCTATTGAAGAAATATCAACCCGGCGAAATAGTTAATATTAAAGTGCTTAGAGGGGATAAAGAAAAAGAGATTTCTTTGAAATTGGGAGAGAGGTAGGTATAATAATTAGTTTTGTGCAACTTAGTGATGTACTTTGTGCCCCTTAGTGGTGAAAATTTAACCACAAAGTTACCACCAAGGATTTCACAAAGGGTACACAAAGGAAAAAGGTTATATGAACTATCGGAGATACAATTTATTAAACTTACTGATTAGTATGGCATTATTAATTTGTAAAATTCAATAAATTTTAAACAAATGAAATATATCATCAAAATATATCTATTACTAATTATTTCCGTAGCAATAATTTCGTGCGGTGAGGAGAGAACAGATGATACCGTTGCCTCAAAAAAACATCCTAATGTGATTTTGCTGATTGGTGATGGCATGGGATTAAGTCAGCTTAGTGCAGCTTTTTATTATGGTAAATCTGAATCAAACTTTGCGAGATTTAAGGAAGTAGGATTAATAGTTACTTCATCTGCAATAGAGAATATAACTGATTCTGGTGCAGGCGGAACAGCTTTTGCCAATGGGGAGAAAACCTATAATGGTGCCATTGGTGTAAATCTTGACTCAGTAGCAATCCCTAATTTAGTGGAAGTCCTTTCAAAAAAGGGCTACAACACAGGAATTATTTCTACCTCTTCTGTTACTCATGCTACGCCTGCCTGCTTTTATGCCCATGTAGTGGATAGAGGTATGCAGGATAAGATTGCTGAGCAACTCGTTGATTCTGAAATTGACTTCTTTGCAGGAGGTGGCACTTCTTTTTTCAGTAACAGAAAGGACAGTCTTGATTTGATAAAAAAACTAAGTGAAAATGGTTTCGTTGTTAAAACTGATACTACTTCCAAGAAACTTGACCATGATAACAAATATGGTTTCTTATTGGCTGAAAATGGAATGCCTACTATGTTGGAGAGCAGGGGTGATTTTCTTCCCGAATACACAAAACTTGCATTGGATTTATTTTCACAACAACAAAAAAGTTTTTTTCTAATGGTTGAAGGTTCCCAAATTGACTGGGCAGGCCATGAAGGCAATGCTGATTATTTAATTGCTGAGGTATTGGATTTTGATAAAACTGTAGGTGTTGCTATGGATTTTGCAGCTAATAATAATAATACTCTGGTAATTGTACTTGCTGATCACGAAACAGGAGGTTTTACGCTTGCCATTAAAGATGGTGACTATTCAATTATTAAACCAACTTTTGCATCTTCCGGACACTCTTGTACTTTAATTCCTGTATTGGCAAGTGGCCCAGGTGCTGAGAGTTTTAAAGGAATTTACCAAAACAATGAAATCTTCCATAAAATTCTGGCAGTAACAAATTAGTGGGAGTAGACCAATCCTAATTCTTTAACAGTATAAGGCTGTGTATTTTGGTGACACCATATAAAATCAATCGCAAAAAATAGGTGCTGTTTAAAACTTGATTCCCTGATTTATCCTTTACATCCTACGAAGCTAAAATACTATGTTTTCGGCTACTACAAGTTGTCCCAGATTCTCGTGTAGAAATATCTGGTTACACTGATCGATGGCGGATTCATCCCTATATCCAATTGGCTCATCGTGGGCATCTTCTACCAGGGTTAGTTCATATTTAAGTTTAACAGATCCTCTGCATGTTCCCAGTACACAACCCATGGATGATACCCCTATAACATATACTTTACTGATACCTTTTGTAAGTAATTCCTTATGGAGAATTGTACCTTCAAATGCATCAAAAACATCATCCTTATCCACAATCTTACCATTATCATAATAATGTAACTGACTGGGTAAATCCCAATTAGGTGTTCCACTTAAGGAAGATAACATAACGTAGTAAATTGGAATATCAGCATTGAAAGCCTTGTCAAGTACAAGATTAGCACAGGTAAAGAAACTTTCCTGACGGTATAAAGGAATGATATCATTTTGAGTATCACTCACAATAACCGCTGAGGACACGCGGGATGCACCACTGGAAGATATCACATATATGTTGGATAGGGATGTTATACCTGTTATCATTAAAGGTGGTAATCGAAGTAACAAAAAAACAATCCCAGAGGACTTCGAACTTTCAACACACAAACAGTTTATTATCAAAACATTTGAAGACGGAAATCCAAAAACATCAGCTGAATTGATTACTGACATTAAGAAAGAGTACAATGTTGGTGAATCGGTTGCAAAGAAATTCAAACAATATTTCCTAAACACAAAACTGATAAAAGACAAAGGTGGTGGTCATAAAAGGCAATATGTATTAAACAGTTCAAACCAGTTTTTTGTTTGAGTTTGTAATCCAGTTGTTATGTAGGTGTTTATATATACACCTACAATACCAACCAACTGAGATGTTACGTTCAGTTGTTACGTACCAACTGGCATATAACCCTTATATATCAACACTTTAACTGTTTCAGTTGTTACAGTTGTTATGCATATAAAAAACAACTCAGTTGTTAAGTGTACCAACTGGAAATATCAATAACAACAACTGTAAACTAGTATTATATGGATTTAATAAAAAGCAACTGAACTATTAACAATGATATCAGAAACTGCAATTAGAAAGAAATCAACACCTCAACACTGTCTAAACACCAACAAACATACGGGTTTCAGCTATTTCTTAAACAGCACAGTTAAATGCCCCACAACGCATATAAACGCCATTTAAGAAGCTTTTTTACATTGACTGGTAGTAGAGTGCCACTAATATTTTAGCAACAAAAAAGCATCCCATTTTATTAAAATAACGTATAAAGAAATCACTATAATAATGTGGAAATTGACTTAAGTAAAAAGCAAAGGTTATGTTTTAAGATAATGTGGAACATCTAATTGCTTGTCATCACATTCAACTATTCTTGAGAATGATACCCCGTTCATAGTTGCGACAGCAGATAATAATTTGTGCCGCCAGTCAAGTATTGTTTTTACATTAACCCCAAGTTTTTTGGCAGCTTTTCGGATTGTCAAACTTTTAATAGTTAACTCCCGATATTCTTGAAACTTCTCAACCTTCTTAATGCCAGAAATAGCGGTTCCTGTAAGGTCATTAAATGTCTTTTTACACTGCTTACACTTAAAACGTTTGCGTCCCTTGTATACTCCATGACCATAGATGTCTCCGCTACGACAATGGGGGCATAAAACTTTTTGATATTGATTAAGCCCAGATTTTACTTTATCTAATTGGGGAGTTATCCCAATATCATTCTTAAGCAGAGTATACAACTGTTCTTTTTCTATTGGTGTGAGGCTTTTATATAACTCGTCTATTTTCATAAAAGTGATTTTTATAATCACAAAGAGAATAAATAAATCTACAATATTCTTAAACATAACCAAAGCAAATAAATATTAACAACAACTGTATAATGGGGCATAGTATATTATAAAAACTCAACTGAACAATAAAACCAGTAAACTTGAAAAAATATCAAAATAACGTAAAAAGAATAAAGTAATAGATATATAGATAGTAGTGTATAGTAAGAGTAAATATCAATTAATAGATTACAGATATTAAGTAATACAATAGATAAAGAACCATTAGATGTATAAATTGAAAATTGACTTAAGTCCACAGACTCATATACCAGAATTAATTGTAAGTCCGTTTCAAATTCTTTTTTACAAAAGTGGACTGATGGCTTTGTTATTCGGACTCCATTTTTTTATCTGACAAACATTTATTCATGCATTATTTCTTTTGCATTATTAAAAAAAACGGATTAATAAGATTAAGGGGGGTATTATTTAAATATGCCAGTCTTATAAGTGTATTGAACAAAAAGTTATTGTCTCACAACTCCAGTGAATTAAGTAAATATTCTTATTAACGCTTTCATCAAAAGCATGTAAGAAATTAACAAATTAGATACACTTATGTGTTTTTTAAAATCAATTTAGTACTGGGTAAAGAGACACTTGATAAGATGTTGATAAATGATTAAGTACGTTATATATTCTTCTGGTATATAGCACTATTTTTACATTAATAGAAGGGAGTTGAAAGTCCAAATGAAGTCCATGACTTTAAATGGATGAGTAAGTGGAAATCTAATGAGTATTAATTGACTATTAGTCAGTTGTTTGAGAAATTGATATAAAAAACAGTAGTCTCGGTTCAAGATTTGCTACCCCGACGCAATGAGATAAAGAGAGTTACCAAAAATGGTGACTCTTTTTTTTATAACTTGGGTTCCTGTTTTTTATTTTTTCAACAAAAAACCTCACCTTTATAAATTAGTCAGAGTCAAAGGCGGCTTTTAATATTTTAGAACAAGTTAAATAAAATTTGTATATTTACTGTCTTATTATTATAACCCAAACAAGATGAGCACGTTTAATTTTATTAGGCATAATATTAATGAAAACATTATCATCTTTCATATTTGTTCAATTTTTAGTTTCAATGACAGCCTGGCAAAAGGACAAAGACTCTGGTAATCTAGGGGAAGACATTAATAGCGAAGAATATCCTGAAAATTATATTATTACTATTGCCAACAAGTTGGGAACCCCTAACCTGATCTTCAATAATTTATTAAATACTAATAACAACTAACTAAATCAAAAAAAAATGAAAAAGACTAAAAAAAACTCAAAATTTTTTATCTCATTAATTATAATGGGATTGATTTTATCTTCTAATACTGCCATTGCGCAGAAGCAACAACCTAATACCTCTGAGTATACTGTAGAATTACATGAGCATGCGCCTGTGGTAAAAGAATTAGAAGGCCTTTTGGATAATAATCCAGAAATGAAAGAGACATTATTGACATCTTTAAACATTGCCGTTAAAGCGGCTCAAAATAATTTGAACAAGGATTTGTACAAAGCTATAGATCGTGTTTTTCAAGGAGATGGCTGGCCAGTAACCATTAACTCTTACTTGAATTACCTTGATCTCTACATACGCTTAATTCCAGATGAGGTCAATGATCCTCGTTACCCAAATGCCTGGAAAAGCAATGGAAAACAAAATGGATATAACCAGAAGGTGTATGACCTTTTATGTCAATATTATTGGTTGGTGAATCAAGAAATACCTAGCCCGAACAGAACCATGCAAAGTTATAAAGAGTTTGCTTCCTGGCTTCAGAGATGTGCTAGAGAATGGGGGTCTTTTCTTGACACTGATGGTTCATTGGATAAAGAGACCTTGAACTCATTTAAATATAACCCAATGTATAACTTTTCCCTTTATTCTGACTCGCACAAAAGTTGGCATACTTTTAACGAGTTTTTTTACAGAGAATTTAACCAAGCAGCTCAGGGAACAGGAATAACGCCATTGCGACCAATTGCTGAACCGAATAATAACCAAACAATTGTTGCCCCAGCAGACTGCACATTCAAACACGACTTTCCGATAGATGACTTTGGTAATGTATTGGATAAAGCTGGGAATAAAACCAATATCAAAATTAAAGGAACGCATCATATTGGCACGGTTGCTCATCTCTTGGGAGGAAGTAGTTATGCTAAAGACTTTTATGGCGGAACTTTTGTACATTATTTTCTAAGCCCTTTTGATTATCACCGTTTTCACACATCAGTTGGAGGAAAAGTACTAAAAATTGAAGCCATTCAAGCTAAAGTATATTTAGATGTTAACATAACTAATGATGGACAATGGGATGCTCCTGATGGAGCTATAAATGGCTATGAATTTATTCAATCGCGTGGTGTAGTTATTATAGATGCTGGCCCAGTTGTTGGAAAAGTTGCTATTATTCCAATCGGTATGGCACAAGTTTCAGGTGTAGATATGTATACTGAGCTTCAGGGAAAGACAGTCCAAAAAGGTCAGGAATTTGGAAGGTTTAAATTTGGAGGGTCTGACATCATCTTGCTGTTTGAAAATGCACCTGACCTGTATCTTTTCAAAAATGACCCAACACACACACCTATTCATTTTCAGTACGGTCAAACTGTAGGTTATTGGAATGTCGCAAATGAGGATTAATAAGCACATCTTACTGTAAACTTGATAATATCAAACTATTGTAGTTTATTATCAAAAATAGGCTTACCTAATATACCTGTATTTCAGTATTATACAAATCTAACAAACCTACTAGTTTATTATTACTCATTTTGCTACCCTGTCAATATGGAATTAAAAAAAGCTACTCAATTGAGTAGCTTTTTTTATTACCGCCTAAGTCCTTTGAGTTTATTAGGGTTGAAAATACTTAAATAAAACCTAGCCATACGTAATGGCCATCTACTTAATATAGTTGCACGAACTCGATATGGCAAATAATTAGCTACTTTGGTCATATACTGAAGAGTTTTAGCTAAAATAATTCCTGGAGAAGACATTAATATTATTCCCATATTATAGTTCTTAAATTCCCGTCTATAACCCATCATTTCTGCATATTTACCGACCGTCATATCTGCCATTTTTATCTGACGGATACTCAATTGTGTTTTGTAAACGCCAATCTTATCAGTATTAATCTTATTGAATAGACTTGAAAATATTTTTTCAAGTAGTACCGGTGCATAAAATTTCCTTGCTTCATCCGCTTTTAAATAAAAGTTGAACATTTCAGCACTAAATGGAACACCAACAAAATTGCACAATATTTTCATTTCCTTTTCAGGATAAGTTACCAAATCTTCATAACGAACCTCAGTGTGAGAATCAGGATACTTTTCCATTATCTCTCGGTACTTTTTGATGAATAAACGCCATTTGCAAGATATTAAAGAAATATAAGGTACACCAAAATCATCAAAAACCACCTCAACTTTCTGATCTAATCCAGATAGCTTTATTTCACCTGTGTAGATGGGGTTTGTTGATCTTAACCAGAAATATCTCGCAATCAAAATGATGACAATAAGTATAAATATCGCAAGGAAAATTTTTTTAAATACTTTCATTAATAAAATCGTCTAATTGGTTTAAAAACATAATACTTTGCAATAATACTTAAAACCATGAAAATAATGGTGGAATTGTTTCCTAGTGGAAATAATTACCATGAACAATATTATTGGAATAATCACCAATTAAATCTGGATTAAAAACAATACATTTTTTAACCATATAAAATCTAATCATCCAATGGGGTAACCTCCAAGTCAGTAGTTGCTACGGCTGCGATTTTTCCATCGATGTAAACCGGAACTGAACGAGTTATCATCCAAATATTACCACCACCTTCATCGAAATATGGATCTGTCCAAATTGCCTCACCTGTGTCGATTGGTAAACGAAGCCATTCCTGTGTATTGATGTGATAGGATGTGTCAGCAAGGTTTACCTCATCAAGAGCATCATTAGATTTAAACCAATATGGACTGTATATTGCCAAACCAGAAGTGTCAATTAAAGCAACTGTGGAACCGTAAAAATCATTAATGTTCGCAAGCATATATTGTTTTACTCTTTCAGAAACATCATCAATTGATGGAGGATTGTTGGTTAAATCTTCGGCAAATCCTGCCAGAGCAATTTCAACTTTTTCTTCCATTGTCTGGGTTTCATCCTTATTGCAGGAAATGGTAATTGTAGTGCAAATAAATATTAATAGAATACTTAATGTGAAATTGATTTTTTTCATTTTTAAAATTTTAATTAATTATCTGAATTTGAAAAACAGGTGGAAAGATACAACCTTTTTTATTAACACTTTTAATAATTCATTCTCAGATCTTATTTTCGAGTACATTCAAAACTTTAGGCATAAAATATCAAGTATCTTTAAAATTAAACCATTATATTTGTTCAAATATAGGTTCACACCAGATATAAGAAAAATAACTTTTAAACAAGCTTTTAGTTTCCAGCAGGCATGAACTTCTATTAATAATTCAGCTAAATTCTTTTTTAAAGTAAATCAAATCTTATATAACTTAATGAAATGAATTATTAAACGCCAAAATTAGAGTTATCAAAATATCTAAATATACTATAATGAAAAAATTATCTATTACTTTACTAGTGCTTTTTAGCACTCTAGCTTATTCACAAAATGCATTTATCATTTATGAATTTGAGGCAAAAAGAGGTTGTCAAGATGCCATTCTAGAATTGGCTGATGGCTTCTGGGGCGAGGCTAATTTTAAATCAGGGGGAATCGATATTGAAAGAATGGAAATTGGTGGAGAACCTTCTACACATAGGATTGTAATATATGGTGATCCTGCTAACTGGGGCAGAAGTGATACTACTGTAACAAAAGCTCAATGGGAAGCATTTATTGAGAAATTCCAAAATTTTGTGGAAGAATGGACCTTTAGCACCTCAGGAGAAGCTTTGAGCTGGGTTGGTGGTGATGATGAAGCTTCTTATACATACGGACATATATATAACTTCAAGGCTGATGATGAGCAGGCATTTAAAAATGCTCACGATAAAATAGTTGGAGAGTTATCCTCTGTGATGGATGGTAGAGAAATAGGTTATGGAAGTTTTCTTATCAATGGGTATGAAGGCTCTACTCACTATGTTTATGTTGGCACTAAGAATTGGACAGATTTAGTTCAGAACAGAAGAGATATGAGAACAAAAACAAAAGAGTGGGAAGAATACTTTAATACCAGAGG